>JAWLFI010000068.1:0-12724 GCA_041685645.1 Saprospiraceae bacterium
GGACATCTTTTTGGCGACCAAGAGAGATTTCGTTTCCATGTTATTTGTCTTGCCGTATCCTCAGGAAACCAGCGAGTCTATGGAAGCTGTTCATGCGGGTGATTTTCCGTTCCGTGGTGCAACGGCCGGCTGTTTTTCCGGGGATGGGAGGGAGGCCTTAATCAAAAACGGTGAGCGGATCTACTTTTGGCAGCGCAAGGCCGGACAGCGAAGTGTTGAAATGTTTGCAGACACTCCTGATTTGGCCCCCTATGATCCTGTAGAGGTGCAGGGAGAGGCGATTTGCTTTGATGCGGAGGGTGGATATTTTACTTTGAGCGAGTTGGCTAACGGAGTTGCACCTGTGTTGTACTATTATCAGAGAAAGTGATGATTTTCCTATTTCTCTCCATTTTCCTGCTCTTCTTAAAAAAGAGGACAAATAATTTCCCCCGTATTATTTATGGATACCTCCGGAAACTGTTTTTTGATGCGGAGGTGAAAAAATATGTGCGTAATCAAGGCGAGACGAAGGAGCCTAGTGGTTCGGCTTCGCTCACCACGGCGCCATTGCTAAGTGACTGAAGATAAACGATGATTAGGTGCATATTATACATTTAAGCCATTAAAAAAAAATGGCTGTTCGCGCAAAAGGATATTTTCCGGAGGTGCCCTTATAACTTAATTACAAATAAATTGGTCTTTTGATATAGTTTATTGAATTACACAAGCTTAACAGAGGGTTAACCCTCGGGCTCATTCTAATCTGTATATTTGAAAATTGGGTGCTGCTACAATTGTATATTTCTTTTATCCCTTGTATAAATCGCCTCAATCCATCGGTTGAATGAGCTTCGGCTCACAGTAGGGTGAAACATACTCTCACAATTTATTACAGTGCCCGGGAATTATTATTCATTGGCTTTTGTTTACAAATTGTAATAATTTACATATCTCATAGTCTATGCGCCAACTCAAAATCCAAAATGCCATTACCAAGCGGGAGACGCAGGCATTGGATAAGTATTTTAATGATATTAGTAAGATTGATCTCCTTAGCCCGGAGAAGGAAACGGAATTAGCACAGCGTATACAAGATGGCGACGAGGAGGCACTCAATGATCTCGTACAAGCCAATCTCAGATTTGTCGTATCCGTTGCCAAGCAATACACCAGTCAGGGGCTTTCACTATCCGATTTGATCAATGAAGGGAATGTCGGTCTGATGAAAGCCGCACGCCGCTTTGATCCCTCAAAGGGGTTTCGCTTTATCTCTTACGCTGTCTGGTGGATTCGACAATCGATTTTAAGCGCTATTTTGGAATATTCCCGAATGGTCCGCTTGCCGGCGAATAAGATGAATTTATATTCCAAAGTGAAGAATAGCCGCGTCAAATTTATTCAGGAGTTTGAACGGGAACCCAGTACTGCTGAAATCGCCGAATTATTGGAAGTTAGCATAGAAGAGGTGCAGAAAATCCTCGAAGATGGAGAAAAGCACCTATCTCTGGACGCACCTATGGGAGACGATTCCAGTGACGGGGGAACCATCCTGGACTTTTATTCCGATGATCAAATGGAGAGTCCCGACCTCGCCCTGATGAAAGAGTCCCTGAAAAAAGAACTAAATAACAGACTATCGGTCTTATCTCCGCGGGAAGTGAAAATATTGGAGCTCTATTACGGAATAGGCGATAGTGAGAGCCACAGCCTGGAAGAGGTGGGCGACATTCTGGGATTGACCCGGGAGCGAGTAAGACAAATCAGAGAGCGCTCCCTGCGTCGACTGCGCTACCGCCTGGGATCTAAATTTTCCAATATTCAATTTGAATAGCTTCCTACTTCATAATTGGAAAGTTCACAAGAATACCCGGCGGGAAAAGAGCGCCGTGAAATGGGCTGCTTTTCGCTCGTCAAAACCTCCACAACAGTGCCAATTTTGGCAGTTATCAACAGTTGATTTTTGTCAACCGCCCAATATTTTGTGAAAAATATAGCCATGATATGAGGCACAGCCATAACATTTTTATTACTTTCATGTTAGGATCATTGAAAATCCAAAATTATGAGCGTTTTAGATTCCGTCCGATTATTGATATATAGAGTACATGAGAAAGGCCTGGAAGTATTCATGCTGAATGAAGAAGATGAGAAGTGGACCATGCCGGAAGGCTGGCTCGATGGAGAGGTCAACGATCGGGAAATGATTGAACTGGATCCCATAGAAGAGGATGGAGATGTCAAGCGCGCAGTTGCAATTGAGGGAGATTGGCACGATATGCCATCCATTCGGCAGCTGTTAAAGCGAGATGTGACTCATATTAAAGACAAGCTAAAGTCCTTACTTCCGGGACAGACCAGGGGAACTTTCGTGGGCGTGAAAGATACCGAAGGGAAAGTGGTGCCGGGAGATAATCGACTGATTGACGAGTTGAAAGAGATTATTTCAGAAAAGAACTCCACCAAGTATATTTAAGTATGGACTATGCCAAGATGGCCTTGCGGGAAAGTCATCTTTCCCTTCCGGGATCAGTAGAAGTCTATCGTGGTAAGGTCAGAGATGTCTATGATTTGGGTTCGCATATCCTCATGGTCGCCACCGATCGCATTTCCGCTTTCGATCACATACTGCCCAGAGCCATCCCTTTCAAAGGGCAAATTCTAAACACCATCGCCCGAAAATTCCTCACCGATTCGGCTGATCTCGTCCCCAATTGGTTAGACGAAAGTTTTGATATAGATCCGTCAGTGTCCTACGGAAGAAAAGCCAACCCCATAAAAATTGAAATGGTTATCCGCGGATACTGCGTGGGCCATGCCTGGAGAGAATACAAAACCGGACAGAGAAGTCTGTGCGGAGTTCCCCTGCCGGAAGGGCTCAGGGAAGGAGATGCCTTTCCCCGTCCCATCATTACTCCTTCTACCAAGGCAGATGAAGGACACGATGAAGATATTAGTCGCGAAGAAATATTAGATCGCAATATCGTCCCCGCCAGACTCTACGAACAAATGGAGAAGTACACTTACCAGCTCTTTTCCTGGGGTCAGGAAAACGCACGACAGCGCGGCCTAATCTTAGCGGATACTAAATACGAATTCGGACTCGATGAGCAAGGACAACTCATGCTCATCGACGAGATTCACACGCCCGACAGTTCCCGCTACTTTTATGCCGATCAATACGATGAACTGAGAGAAAAAGGACAAAATCCCAGGCAGCTTTCTAAAGAATTTGTCAGGGAATGGCTCATGTCAGAGGGATTCCAGGGAAAAGATGGCCAGGAACTCCCCGAGATGTCAGATGCCGTAATTCAATCCATTATGGACAGATATCGAGAATTGTACGAGGAGTTAATGGGAGAACCATTTACAATACCCACCTCAGACTTGC
Organism: Saprospiraceae bacterium; assembly: GCA_041685645.1. GTDB lineage: Bacteria > Bacteroidota > Bacteroidia > Chitinophagales > Saprospiraceae > JAWLFI01. The sequence goes on from JAWLFI010000068.1 coordinate 3,371, forward strand.
CTCCAAATCAGAGAATTCAGGCATCCATCGACACTCATGTTCATTCTTTCCCCGCCAAATAATCCGCTAAGTAAGCAAAGTGCTCACCCAGCGCACCACCCTCCGCAATGGTGGCGCGGCGCAGGACAGCGCTGTCCTCTTTTTGCAGTTCGGGGGCAATATGCTCCAAAAACTGCTCTCCAAAGGCCGTAGAAGCGTCCCGGGGTAGTTCGTTGGGCAAATTGTCTATCGCCATCACATCTATTACATGCTCCTGATACGGCGCAGTCTCTTTCCCGGAGGCCGGATCAAAACCATACACCGGATCGGCTATTGTCGAAGGACGCAGGGTAGAAGGCACAGAAGCCACCGGCGCAATATCGCAAGTAATATCAGCGATCACCCGGATGTTAAAGTCTTGCTTCTTCATTTCCTCGGCAGAAAAGAAAGCAGGCGCATTATTGTCCCAATAAATCCCATTGATGAAAATATCTGCCGTCCGGGTATAGGGCGAGAACCTACTGATGTGTTCGGCCGGCTCATCGAAAAAGTATTGCATATCAAAGGCGGAACCGTCTTTGCGTTCCGCGTAGTCCGGGCAGTCCAATTGAGTGAAAATCGCCCGGTCCGTCTCCACCTGCAAAAAACTTTTCGGATCCACCTCGTGGACACCCATATCACGTAGAACTTCAGCTGCGCCATTGCCCACGCGCCCCGTTCCGGTCAGGACGATTTTCACCGCCGGCAATTCCAGCGCACTGTAATGGCGTTTCGCCTCCTCATAATCCCTCAGATCAACCAATCGGGGCAGCTCGAACGACCCACTGCCTTGCGCATAGGTCCAGACTGCATTATGAGCGCCAACCATACCCGCAAAACGCCCAAAAGCGATCAGGCGTTGTCCCTTTTCATTAGTCAACGCTTCGTAGTCGATCAGTCGAATATTCTTCCGGATTACTGCTTGCAATAAATCGCGATTGTATTCCTGCTTTTTCATCGTATGAGAAAAGAAAAAATAGGTTTTGTCCGAAATCAACTGATCGATGGGCACCTCCTTGACCCCCAAAAGAATATCGCAATCAGACACATCCCGAACCAGCGGTAGCCCGGCCGTCTCGAATTCCGCATTGGAATAACAGCGGTTGGGCGAATGCTGAACGAGTAGAGACCGCACAAAATCACGACCCATCAGATCCGCTGCTTGCGCGGGCTGCAAAGGCACCCGAGTATCCGGTGGCGTCTTTCCTTCTTGAATAATTCCAATACTGAATTTCATAGACTTTTTTTCTTTCCTTTCCTTGACCGCCGCAAAGATAGAGATATGTCACTAAAAATGGCGCTTCAAGGGCGCTTCATACCGACAACTCCTAAAATAAGCAGTGCCGGGGAACTAATAAAGTAGGTTTTCTGTTTTATTTTTGAGACCTTTGTTCTCATTCGTTCATTGAAATATGGGGCCGACTGGAATCGACAGGGAAGTCAGTTGATCAGTTAGCATGTCGGAGCACGATTATTTACCTCCGTTATCAACTAGTAATCAAACCATTTTAATTGGCGAGAATAACTACGCCATGGCAGCGTAATCAATAGATTACAATGTCTTTGTGCCGCAAGTTTGACACCTGATACAAAGCTTGTCGCACATCATCAAAATTCAGGTTAGCCAGGTCGCTCGTTTCGACGATTTGGTGAAATTCAGAAACTACGGCATCAGTACAGGTACGTTGATACACCTATCTGATCGCCCGACAATTGAAAGTATCGACTAAGCATGTAGAACGCTTTTTAGCGCTTTCACTGGACGAGGGTTCGACTCCCTCCGGCTCCACTATTGACATCCTATAATATACACTCTTGTATGTTATAGGATTTTTTTTATCCCTTTTCCTCAGTTTTACAACTCCTGTTTATTCTTTTTTTTTGAATTTGGGCGTGCCCCTCGGCCCGGCTCCGGCCGCGCCTTCGGGTCAGGCTGTTCGTGGGTTCCGTCCTCAGTCGCTGTGCTCCCTCGGACCCTTCGCCGCCTCCATCGGCGGCTCGGCCACTACCATCCTTCACGCAATAGGAAGTTAACTCTTGTTTCGGCCATTTGAAGAGGAGGGAAGCCTCTCATTTGCTGAGAGACCGGTTCGGACTCGGCTGCTTACCAACCATTGATTTCTCCGTGGGGCAAAATTTTATTAACTCACCCTCAGAACGACAAGGAACTTTCAAACTCCTGCCTTAGGCATCGGTTCAGTGATGCTAGGTATCACAAAATTCTACTAGAAGCGACGAGCAAGGCCTCATTATTCAACGCTCTCACATCATAGGGTCGAAACACTTTTGTATCATTAAAATTCTCGTGCCGGAGTTTGTAGAGGCCGCCCCGCTGGCCGCCCGTTGACCCATTGGGGAGAACCTTACCCTTCAAGCGCACTTTTACTCTTCAAACAAGCGAAAGAGTCCTTCTATTTCAAATTTTTCGACTCAAATATATTTTTATTTATGATGTCAAAAAATTTGTAAAAGTCTGATAATCAAACATCAACAAATAGAAGTCCCTTCTTTTTATGTTTTATGGCACGCTTATTGCTCATATTATAAAAACAAACCTAGCGAAAAGTAGCCACGAGTTATTTTTCTCTTTTGTCGATGGTCCAAAGGGTCCGGAGATAAATGCAATGATATCGCTAGTAAAATATCCAATTTCAGACAAATTAAATCCAAAATGATGCAATCAATTTTTAGCAAGAGCGCAAACCAGTCAATTCGACTTTTGATCATGATTACTTTCACAATGTGCTACTGGGGTTTTAGTGCCATAAATGCGCAGGTATCTACTTCAGAAGTTGTTTTGCAAGTGGATAGAGATTATGCAGATCAATTTGAGGCAGAGGTCATGACCGAAATTCAGGATTTAGAAAATAATCCTAATATGGATGCCGACGAAAAGAAAGCGAGAAAGAAACTCTTGATATCGGCTGTTGACTACGTCCGGCAAGGCGTGTTGATCGATAAGGCCTTTGATGTCTCTTATCGAAAGTTGGTTCACAGAGCGAATAATCATTTTCCCAATATGCCTATCAAGGAATTTGTCGAAGAGTATAAAAACCAATTTAGCTAAGAGCCAGACAAAAACATCAATTCGAAAATATTAAATGCAAATACAAGCTATGAAAAATAAGAAATTTACTCATTGGATATCACTGGCAGCGGCTTTCTTGGCTATGTTTAGTGTTACAACTGTTTCAGGACAGGTCGTCACATGTACGAACTCCGGGGAAACGATTACCATTAATACAGGCGATGATGCTTTTCAAGACGAAGTCGGATGGGAGTTATATAACACTTCAACAGGAGAGGTTGTAGCATATGAGTCTACGGGTTTTCCTTTGGGAGCAAATCAATCTGTAACTTTTGATGTGCCTCCGGGAAATTACGAACTATACGGATACGATAGTTTTGGTGATAACTGGGGTGGCTTTTTTGGACCTACATTTGACATTGAAGTTGTGTATAACAATCAAACCGTCTGTTTCGGCGACGATGTAGCTGGGCCTGGTAATGGTATAGCCAATGCTGGAGTTACTTGTGGAGGCAATAATAGTGGAGGTACCGTTTTATGTGCGCAATTTCTAATTGGAAGTTCACTTTGCACAATTGATTGCCCCACTGATATTGAAGTTGGAAATGATGCTGGCGAATGCGGAGCATTTATAAACATCCCTATGCCCAACCTTAGTGCTGAGTGTGTTGATGTAGTTAACGATTATAATGGAACGGCAGATGCCTCGGATTTTTATCCGGTAGGTACCACAGTCGTTACTTATTCTGGTGCAGATGCAAGTGGAGCGCCTCAGGATTGCTCCTTCACAGTTACCGTGTTGGATGAGGAGGGACCAACCTTAGCTTGTCCTTCGGATCAGACAATAAATCTCGACGCCGGCGAGTGTGAGTTTACATTTGATTTTGATGTCGATGTTACTGATAATTGCCCGTCTGCTGTTCAGGATGTTGTTGGACCGTATTGCGATCCATGTGCTGATCCTACAGCTGGTGAAGCCCTAGCTTGTGCTCCTTTTGCTGAAAACTCTATCATTCAGTTTATAGATTTACCCGGCGATGGGGAATTGGAGTACTTCTGTTATAATCAAGAGACCTTTGGTGATGCGCCCTTGGCCACCATTAACATTTACGAACAACAGCCTGGAGGCGCAATACCTTACAACGGTGCAGGTTTCACCCCTGTCGGCTCTGTAGATTATCAGACCGATGCGGCAGATGATGGCTCCTGTGTTTGTATAGATTTTCCCACGCCGATTGCTGTAAGTGCACCGGGTGTGTGGGTAGAGGTTTACACACCGGGTTTGACATTGAATAGCCGAATTGTCCAAACGCCTTCCAATTGTGACGGGAATACTGGTTCAGGGGATAATACTTATATCGTAGCTCCCGCTTGTGCCTTTAATAGTCCCATGACTTTTACTAGTATTGGTTTCCCCGATTTAGACGCGAGTTTTAAGGTTGGGTATAATCCCGGTGAATTGGAGGCTTTCCCTACTAATACGCCCGGATTCAATCAGTTCTCCAGTGGTGATGCACTGCCTATAGGAGAGCATTGTTTTGAATATGAAGCAGAAGATAATGCCGGCAACTCATCAACTTGTAGTTGGTGCGTAACGGTAGAAAATTTCCCTAACCCCACCAGAGCACTGTCTTGTAATGACCATGTCAATATCTCAGTTGATGAAAACTGCGAGGCAGTTATCAATGCGGATATGATTTTGGAAGGTGGACAATATTCCTGCTACAAAGACTATATTGTTGAAATTGCTACAGACATGGACTTCAATGATATCATTGGTTCCAGTCAGCCCGGTGAAGAAGGAGTCCCGGTAGGAGCGAATGAAGTGGGCGAAACATTTTTTGCTCGGGTAATTGACCCCGTGACGGGAAATAGCTGCTGGGGAACCTTGACTATTGAAGATAAGTTGATTCCGGACATAGATTGTAGTAGATTTCCCGCAGATTGCGGTTCAGATATAACTCCGGGTGCCGGAGGATCCAGTACCCTGGTGTTGGATGATGCGAACGGAGAAATTGTCATTGATCCATTTGTTACCGGACCATTCTCTGCCACTGCAGAGGCGAACGCAACAGGAGCGGCTGAGATTACGAATGTTTCTGTGCGCTTAGTTACGGATCACACTTGGGTTGGAGACCTTTCCGCTCAGTTGGAATCACCTTCAGGAACTATCATTAGCTTATTCCCTCAACCGGGAGCTGGCGGTTGTGCCGGCGATGGATTGGATGTGCTTTTTGACGATGCAGCTCCAAATACAAATGGTGACTTTGTCAATACTTGTAACAATAATCCTGCGATAGAAGGAGAGTACCAACCCCAGGATGCTTTGGCTACCTTAAATGGTGAAAACCCAGGTGGTGAATGGACAATTACTGTAACGGATAACGCCTTAGGCGATGGAGGTACATTCTCTATTGCTGAGATCATTATCGATTATAGCTTCTCCATCCCTTATCCATTTGACTTTACGGGAACTCCTACATTGATAGATGATAATACTTATCAAGTCTCAGGTTTCGACCCCTGTGGAGATGTCACGGCGAGTTACGAAGATGAAGTGGTGGATATCGATGATTGTGATAGCGAATTCTCCAGTCGGGTATTTAGAGATTGGACGGTCATAGATGAAAGCGGAAATACCACATCTTGCCAGGATACCATAGATATTACTCGATCTTCTCTTGAAGACATTACAATACCACCGAACTTCGACGGCTTGGATGAGCCTGCATTGGCTTGCGATGGCGGAAATTGGGACTTGAATGAAAATGGCTATCCGGATCCGGAAGAAACCGGAGCACCCGATGCCGCTATTTGCGATAATCTCTTGACTTCCTTTCAGGATCAGGTGATTGAAGTGTGTGAAGGAACGATCAAGATTTTGCGAAATTGGACCTATATTGATTGGTGTACCAACGAGACCATAGAGTTCCAGCAACTGATTAAAGTAGAGGATAAGGTCGGACCTGAAATCGACTGCCCCGCGACGGCAACGATTTCGACATCCGCCGGATCATGTATAGCAAATTACAGCGTACCGGATATCTCAAGTCAAATCACCGACGAGTGCTCTCCAGAAGATATTAGTTGGACAGTGGAAAGCTCTGCAGGTGAAGTGATCGACTTTGGCAACCAGGTGTTCCAAATCATCAACTTGCCTCTGGGATCACACACATTGACTTTCACGGCCTTCGACGGTTGTGGAAATGAGACGACTTGTGAACAAACATTGATTGTCGTGGACGATATTCCTCCGGTGGCAGTCTGTGATCAAAATACAAAAGTATCCCTCGGCAGTGATGGTACGGCTAGAGTATTCTGGTCTACCTTCGAAGACGGAAGCTATGACAATTGCGGAATAGATCGCATTGAAGTGCGTAGAATGGATAGAGAATTTGACTGCGAACCGAATACCTTCTTCTTCAAAGAATTTGTGGAGTTCTGTTGTGCAGACATAGAACGCAGTCCGGTCCAGGTATTATTCCGGGTCACGGATGTGAACGGAAATGAAAATACCTGTATGGTCAATGTGAATGTGGAAGACAAATTGCCACCTGCTGTCGTTGCACCACGAGATCTGACTGTGAGTTGTACTTATCCTTTTGATTTGTTAAACTTAGACGAGTTTGGTGTAGTTGCCAATCTGACTCAGGGAGAGACACGCCAGACACGTGAAATATTCGACGAAGAATACGAGCGCAACTGTCTAAATAATAACCAGTATGACCCTGCAGTGCCAACCTATTCATTCCAGGATGGATATGCTCAGGATAATTGCACTCTGGAAGTGACGGCCGATGTGAATGATCAACGCGATGATTGCGGTGTCGGACAACTTATCCGCACCTTCAGAGCGACAGATGATGATGGAAATGCCAGCACGGCCTTCCAGCGCATTACCTTTGAAAGGTGTACGCCTTTTACAGAAAACAGCATCGATTGGCCCAGAGATCGCGAATTAGAATGCGATGACAATGGCGACTACAGCACAGATCCGGATGCCACGGGCGAACCGACTTTCTCTGATGACTGTGCGCAGATTGCAGTGAGATACGATGATGAATTATTTGAAGTCACTCCGGAAGCTTGCTTCAAGATTTTGAGACACTGGACTGTTCTGGACTGGTGCCAATATGATGAAGAAACGGGCGAAGGGGTCTTTACTTACACTCAGACCATTAAGGTGAATGATAGCCAAACACCGGAACTATTGGTCTGTGAAGATGTGACTTTCTGCGATAGTGCAGCGGTAGGTTGTACGGGCTTTGCTAACTTAGTTCAGGAAGTAGAAGACTGCACGCCTGAAGAATTCCTCGATGTAGAGTGGAGAGTTAAGCCATTCAACCAGGGCAATAACCCAAGTGATGATATCGTGGGCTCCGGACTGGATGCCAGTGGCAACTATCCCTTTGGAACCCACAGAATCACCTGGATTGTGGAAGACAAATGTGGAAATGTAGGCACTTGCCAGTATCTGTTTACTGTAGAAGATTGCAAATTACCTTCTCCAACCGTCGTTGACGGATTGGCCACGGTAGTGATGCCATCCAGCGGGTGCATTGAAATAGATATCGATTTATTTGATGCCGGTAGTTTTGATAACTGCGGACCGATACAGATGAGTTATTCCAGTGATACATCGGATACTGTTAGAGAGTTCTGCTGTGAAGACGGTATTGGAACCAAGCAAGTTGAGTTTTGGGTGACAGATACAGAAGGCAATCAGGATTTCGTGATTACCAGTATCCGTATTCAGGATCCCAACGAAGTTTGTGGTGACCCTTCCAGTCCTTCCATTGCAGGAAAAGTCAACAGTGCTTCTCATTCCGGAGTGGGAGTGGAAGAAGTGGAAATGAAATTAAATGATATGACAGCACCTACCCCCTACTACAGAACGACGGGAGAGAATGGACAGTTCTTATTCAACGCCAGTCAGGGTCACGATTATACCTTGAGTGCCAGTAAGAATGACGATCCATTGAATGGTGTCAGCACTTTTGATATCTTATTGATTCAGCAGCATATCCTGGGATTGAATGAATTGGATAACCCCTATCAGCTGATTGCAGCGAATGTCAATGACGACAACCGCATCAGTGGTGCCGACTTGGTCGAATTGCGCAAAGTGATTTTGGGCATTGAGCCTAACTTCCCCAACAACGAGAGTTGGAGATTTGTGGATGCTGATCAGGAGTTTCCGAAATCAGTATTGCCGAGAAATTACAATGAGTCTATAGATATCATGGATGTTCAGTCTAATGTATCTAACCAGGATTTTGTAGGAGTTAAAATCGGAGATGTTAATGGAAGTGCCGCACCGAGTAGGCTAGCCTCCCAAGAAGCTAGTGGTAGAAGTGGCGCATTGCTCTTGAAAGCACGAGATGCTGCGATAGAAGCAGGCGAAACCATCAATGTAGAAGTGAGCAGTGCCATGTTTAGTGAGGTGTTGGGTTATCAAATGACCCTGAATCTCAAGGGCATGACATTAGAGACAGTTGAGAGTGGAGCACTGCAGATTACTGAATCCAACTATGGTTGGTTTGACAATGGTCAGATGACGATGAGCTGGAATGAAGTAGAAGCACAGACTTTTGAGTCTGATGAGGTGTTATTCACTTTGCAATTGCGAGCAAATGCCGATGTTCGATTGAGTTCAGCCATAGAAGTAACGAGCGAAATTACGACGAATGAAGCTTACGTAGGTGAGCAGGTACACTCTATAGATCTGCGATTTGTAGATGATGCGGCGAAGGAATTTGCCTTGTACCAAAACGTACCGAACCCGGTCGAGAGCCAAACGGTGATCGGCTTTAATCTGCCGGAAGCCGGACCGGCGAGTCTGACATTTTACGATGCAGCGGGTAAAGTCGTGCACACCATCGAGAAAGAGTACCAGCAAGGCTATAATGAAGAGGCAGTCAATAGCCGAATGATTCGAGTCAATGGCTTGTACTATTACGAATTGCGAAGTGGCGAATTCAAAGCCACGAAGAAAATGATAGTCAGCGGTCAGTAAAGGACGCACTATCATATGAGAGTGACTCGAAAGAGGGCGGTTCCGGGGGGAGGCGCCCTCTTTCTTTGTGCATAGACTAATGAAAGGAAATTAATGTTCTATTATTTTAATTTTAATTTTTTGGGCGGTCCCCCGATGATCCGCCAGCGGATCATCGGGGGCGCTACGGTACAGGCTGTCGGTCCTGCACCTCCCTGTCGGGAGGCTGGGACCCAGCCGCCTCATGGCGGCTGGCCTTTCCCATCGCTACCGCAATTAGATTTTAAATTATCGTTGCTAAAGAATAGCGATT
>JAWLFI010000069.1:0-12720 GCA_041685645.1 Saprospiraceae bacterium
GGAGGGGGAATTTTGTCCTAATTTGACAAAGAGTTATCAAGATTTACGCCTTCGCGTGAAATTTCGAAAGAGCGGCCCTGTGCTCGTCGTGCTTTTCTTTGTGTAGGTTGTGACAAATTACGAATATCGAAAAGCCAAAAGCCAAAAGCCAAAAGCCAAAAGCGAATATGACGCTAGTCTGAACATAAAAGCACTACAAAATTCCTTATATTTGTGCGACTAAAATTTGACATCTATGCTCACGAATACCCAAATCGAAAACCTCGCCCTCATCCGACAAAGCGCAAAGGATTTTGCAGAAACCTACATTCGACCTCACGTCATGGAGTGGGACGAAAGTCAGGAATTCCCTAAAGATCTGATGCATAAAATGGGCGAACAGGGCTTTTTGGGCGTGATCGTACCCGAAGAATACGGAGGAGCGGGTTTGGGATATCACGAATATATCGCCGTGATTGAAGAAATCACGAAAGTTGATCCATCCGTGGGCTTGAGTTTAGCTGCTCATAATTCTCTTTGCACCAATCACATCCTACAGTTCGGTAGCGAAGAACAAAAAAAGAAATATCTCCCCAAATTAGCCACCGGAAAATGGATCGGAGCCTGGGGGCTCACTGAGCCCAATACCGGTTCGGATGCCGGCCGGATGAAGTGCGTCGCCAAAAAAGACGGAGATGACTATATTATAAATGGCAACAAATCCTGGATCACACACGGCATTTCGGGAGAAGTTGCCGTGGTCATCGTACGAACCGGAGATCTTTTGGATAGCCGGGGAATGACCGCTTTTATCATAGAACGCGACTTCGAAGGCTTCAAGGGAGGAAAAAAGGAAAACAAATTGGGCATGAGAGCTTCTGAAACAGCAGAGCTCATTTTTGATAATTGCAGAGTGTCGAAAAACCAAATGGTCGGAGAAGAAGGCCAGGGATTTATCCAGGCAATGAAAATTCTCGATGGCGGGCGCATTTCTATTGCAGCACTCTCATTGGGCATAGCTAAAGGCGCTTACGAAGCCAGTGTCAAATACTCCAAAGAAAGAGAGCAATTTGGCAAGCCCATCAGCCACTTTCAGGGCATTGCCTTTAAGCTTGCCGATATGCATACCAAAATCCAGGCGTCTGAATTATTGACTCAAAAAGCCGCTGACCTCAAAAATAATAATGAAGAGGTGACAACCGCTTCCGCCATGGCGAAATATTACGCCAGTGAGGCCTGTGTAGAGATTGCCACTGACGCAATCCAGGTGCATGGAGGGTATGGATATACTAAGGACTTCCCGGTAGAAAAATTCTTTAGAGACTCCAAACTTTGCACGATTGGTGAAGGAACGAGTGAAATTCAAAAACTCGTCATTTCCCGAAATGAACTCAAATCCTAAGAAGGTATATCAGTGGTTTAAGACTGCATATTATTCCATATTATTATTGCGGAGTAGATCTACTATAGTCTCATAGGTCTGGTAATTCCCCTCGGACTGAAATTCCTCCAAAGTGAGCCATTTTACTTCTACTATATTTTCCTCCACCTGAGGTTGGGCGTTCTCACCGGCAGACTCCATTTTATACCAATGTGTAAATTTGAGAATGCGATTACTCCTCAGTTTATAAGTATGTCGCGTAACACCCAAATCCTCGACCAATTTCAAGTCCTTTAAGTTCGTCTCCTCCTCCACTTCCCGCAAAGCAGCCTTTTCAATGGTTTCCCCCTTTTCGATCTTGCCCTTGGGTAAATCCCATTTATTCAAACGATATATGAATAAATACTTTTGATCACTTTTGCGCTGAACCAGGCCCCCAGCCGCTATAATGGGGTCAAACAAAGACTCCAAAACTTCAACGGCATCATCCAGATCAGAAGCCACCAAAACTACCCCGGGATGGTCCGTGTTCTTTTCCAAAAGATCAATATAGTGTAATAAAAATTTCTTCTTCCCGGGGAAAGGAGCCACTAAGCTTCCCTGCTTCATCGCCTTATTGTAGTCATCTCCACTCTTTCCGGATACAATCGTTAGCGGCGTGTCGTAAATATGTATTTTGTACATTTGTGTCGGTTAAAAAAAATTCATGGAATCAGCAGATAAAGATTTAGCCCGTTCCCTACTGCAAATAAAAGCAATTCAACTGAGTCCTCAAAAGCCCTTTACCTGGGCTTCAGGCTTAAAGAGTCCTATCTATTGCGACAATAGGCTCAGTTTGTCTCACCCGGACTTGCGAACGACAATCAAAAATATGATTTGTTCGCGAATTCAACAGCTTTCGGCTGAAGTAAATGTAATCGCCGGGGTAGCCACGGCCGGCATTCCTCAGGCTACTTTAGTTGCCCATCAACTCGAATTACCCCTGATTTACGTTCGATCCAAACCCAAAGGGCATGGAAGAAAAAACTTAATTGAAGGTCAGATGCTCGAAAATATGCATCGGGCTATAGTTATTGAGGATTTGATATCGACCGGCCAATCTTCCTTAAAAGCAGTCAATGCCCTGAGAGAAATTGGCATAGAGGTTGTAGAAGTTATCAGTATATTTACTTACGGATTAGAAGCGGCAAAAAATGCTTTCAATGAAGCGCAATGTCCCTTCTATTCCCTCACAAATTATCAAACACTGTTGGAAGTAGCTCAGCACAATGAGATGATTCTCCCCGATGAAAGGGACATCTTGCGCCGATGGAGAGAGAATCCGCAGTTATGGACAGAAGAAAATAATTAAACAGATGGAGTTTATCGATAAAAAAGCAGAAGAGTTCTTATTCGACTATTTGAGTAAAACCGCCCCAACGGGTAGTGAAGTGGAAGGGCAAAAAACCTGGGTGGAATACATTACCCCTTATGTAGATGAATGGGACCGAGATACCTACGGCACTGCCTACGGCATCATCAATCCCGGACGAGACTTTAAAGTAGTTATAGAGGCGCATGCCGATGAAATTTCCTGGATGGTAAGTCACATCAGTGATGACGGATTCATACGCGTAGTGCGCAATGGGGGATCAGATCACGTCATTGCTCCTGCAAAACGTGCCTTTATTCATGGTAGCCAGGGCCCTGTAAAAGCTGTCTTTGGGTGGCCTGCGATCCATCTAAGAAAAGGAAAAGATGCCAAACTCGCCCCCTCCATGGACAACATATACCTCGACGTGGGCGCTCCGGACAAAGATGCTGTGCTGGCCAAAGGGATTCACGTAGGCGCTATCGCCACCTTCGAAGATGGCTTTGAAGCGCTAAATGAAAATTACTACATTGGACGCGCCCTGGACAATCGACTCGGTGGCTTTGCCATTGCACAAGTAGCCAGAGCCCTTTTCGAAAACAAGGACGATTTACCCTTTAGCCTGTACATCGTAAATGCCGTGCAGGAAGAAGTGGGTCTGAGAGGAGCTCAGATGATCGCTGAACGGATCCAGCCCGATGCAGCCATCGTAATCGATGTCACTCACGATACGACGACCCCAATGCTCGACGTCAAGAAAAACGGGGAAATCAAATGCGGAGAAGGGCCTTCCGTAACCTATGCGCCGGCTGTTCACAATATTCTCAGAGATCTCATCATAAAAACAGCGGAGAATCAAGACATTCCCATTCAAAGAGAAGCTTCCTCCCGTTCTACGGGAACCGACACAGATGCCTTTGCCTATTCCAATGCCGGCGTGCCGGCTGCCTTGCTTTCCATACCTCTTCGATATATGCACACAACTGTCGAAATGGCTCACAGAAAAGATATTGAGCATCTGATCCAATTGATGTACGAATCGGTAAAAGCCATTGAAAATAAACACAATTTTCACTACTTTTAGCATAGCCCCCTAAATTGGGTTATGAAAACCTGGGCAATGCCATCGATTTTACTTCATACACATCTATTCATTGCCCTCTGTGCTATCATCTTAAGCTGGGGTACGCAGAAGGTCTTAGGCCTTCCTCCATTACCGCTGGCTTATTATAGCATTTTGGGATTGGGTACTATCTGCGTATATAATCTACACCGGGCATATGGGCTGACTGGCATTAAAACGAAAAATTGGCCGCCGCGCTTTGTCGCATTTTACAATTTGCGCTATCTCAATGGAATAATTAGTGGCTTATCAATCATACTCATCCTTTGGCTATTACTCAGCCACCCCGAATTGTGGACCTGGGCTCTGGTGCCTCCGGTTGCACTTGCTATCCTTTACATCCTTCCTTTGCGCAATGGGCGCAGCCTTCGACAGGTGCCATTTTTAAAAATTTTCATCATTGCCGCAACCTGGACATGGGTTTCGGCCTGGCTCCCTCTGGTCATTAGCGGAGGTACTGTTGATTCAGATCACTGGGTCTTTTTGGCACACCGCTTCCTTTTTATTTTTGCTATCACTATCCCCTTTGATATTCGGGATGTATACACCGACAGAAGTTCTCATGTAAAAACCCTGCCCTCATATTACGGTATCCAAGGCAGTAAACTATCAGCCATTGGAATCTCTGTCGTGGCTTTTTTGCTCCTACTGCCTTTATTGTACACACAGTTTTTACCCCTGACGATGACTCCAGTTTACTTTCTCGTATTTGTGGGCAGTGTGGCAGGCATTTACTGGAGTTCACCCAGCCGCTCAGAGTTCTACTTTGGCTATCTCCTTGATGGTTTGATGCTACTTTTAGGAGGGATGGAGGTTTGGGCCAGCCAATAAATAAGGATACTTATCAGCGCAGAATGTACAAGCTTAAAACTATTAACAAAAAACTAAGGAATCAATAAAACCTTTGTAATCTATTCCACCGGCTATCTATAATTTATCCCATCTCTGAATCAATCACTTCATGGCTTCGGGCACATTGAGCTTCCAATTGTATTCCTTGTATTCGATTTCAGCATAATCAGGCAAATCACCTGTCGCAAAAGCGCGGATAAATCCCTCTACAGACCCGTACCGATCCTTAAAATCTCCGCCGTACCACTTCAATATCCGGGATAGTTTCCAGTCAGATCCATTGATGTCATTTTTTCCGGATTCATTCACGAAAAATGAGGCTTGCTTTTCCAATTGTTTCTTGAGACTTGACCCCTCGTACGCTTCATTCAAAAGCTTGGGGCAGGAAACCGAAGCGCAATTGACCGCTACGTGAATGAGTGGTTCGTCAAAATACTTTCGCAAAATTCCGTGCTCGACATTATTGAGGTCATAAGTCTCTCCTCCAATTTCTATGAATTTGATATCCCACGGGGTGTTGACAAAAGGTATCCCCCCGGCAATATCCTTGATCGACTCTACCGGATAGTGATCTAATATTAGATCTATCGTAAAGGCATTGTACACATTGAGCCAATAGGCAATTTGGTCTTCTTTGGCCCACTTTTCTTCATTCGGAGGATGAGATCGAAGTTGATCCAAATAGGCCTCCAAATCTGTTCGATCATTGAGGAAGCCCTCGTAATCCACACCTCCCCGATCATCTACATGTTTCTCCAGAAGTTGAGTGAAAGCTAAGTGTGAAGGAGGTTCAGCAACTCCATTATCGAAAGATGCTTTGGCTTTACACCCCATCAATAAAAGCCCGGCAAAGAGAAGATAAAAATATTTGTGAATCATGATTTTTGAATTTCCCTGTCCAATTCGATTAAAATGCTGCGTTTATCTTCTTCAGATAAACTTTCTGACGAAGGGGGATTTAAAAGCAATCGCTCTATATCATTCCAGTGCTTATAAAAGCGCAGGCAAGGCTTACACATCAAAAGGTGAAACCTTAACTCTAATCTTTTCAGCCAGGACAAGCGATGTTCCTTCGCTTGCTCAATGGCTCGTGTTGCTTCCTTACAATTCATCATTCGTTCAGCCAGTTATTTTCCAGGCACTGCCGGAGCTTCAATTTTGCTCTGTGAATCAGTACCCAGTAATTAGACGAAGAAATATCGAGTTCCTTACAAATCCTATTCGAAGACCAACCTTCCATGTACTTAAAGACAAAAGCCATTTTTTGTTGCTCAGATAGATCATTTTGACACAATTGCAGGAAAGCCCAAAACTCCGTGCGCTCCGCTTCGTCCATATCGGAACTAAAAAAAGCGCTGGAAGGTGCCTGCGTCCAATTCCCCTTGCCGTCGAAAAGTACGGCGTCAATGTTATCATGATCATCCAGGCTATCCGTGGGCTTTCGCTTCTTTGCTCTAAAATGGTCGATCATCTTGTGCTTTATGATCGTATAAAGCCAAGCCAGGGCATTGGAATTTTCTCTAAACTTGTCCCTATTTTTATATGCCGCAATAAAGGTCTCCTGCACCAGGTCTTTCGCCAGAGCATCATCGCCCACGCGTTTGATAATATAAGAGTACAAGGGATCGCTGTATTCCTCGACCCAGCTCCTCAAATCAGCTTCGGAAAGCATAAATTATTGATTGGATTTCTCGGCAATGAATGCCAATGCGATATCTTTTGCAATCTGTAGCCTTTCCTCCGAAGTTTTAGGATATTTCACTGAAATCGCAAACAAATAATTATCGCCCATGGCAAATTCCAATGTTGAAGTACCATCGTTCCAAACGGCAAAACTGCCCACCCCATTCACTCTTAAATAATCAAAATCTAACTCGTTGACATACTCATTGTCCTTAGGTGGTTTGACCTTCTGACTTAAAGAACGCTGGGCGAATCGTTCGATGCTCCCGGGCTTGGTATTCTTATTGAATTTTATTTCGACTGAGCCTTCAGAGCTGGCGTGGAAGTAATTCCCTGATTTCTTTCGGGATATGGTTTCAGATGGAGTCCATGCCAATCGGCAACCGCCGTTATTAGTGCCGTATTTACTCAGCCCCACGGGATTAGATTTAAAATTAGCGGCATCGGGAAAGTGCTTTTGCAAGACATTCCGATCTACTAATTGACATAATTCCTCCTCTTCTGCAACTGAAAAATCGAAGTCCTCATATTGTCCTTCGGGGAAATCTACATCAGTAACAACTTTTCCCTCTTTGTCTTGAGCGCAAGCCAGAAAAGCAAGCAAAGACAAAACAATGAATGCATATTTCATAAGATATCTATTTATTGATTCAACAATCAGGAACCTTCTTCCCACAATCCCTCTGCCAAACTTACAGTAATTTTTTGTTTATCATGGTCTATTTCATCCACCAATTCATCGTGAAGCGGAATCATCTGTCCCTGAGACAATATAGCCATCAACTGAGAGGGATATTGCTCAATTTTCGCGATGACTCCGGATCGACCCGATGTCCTATCCTGTATTTCATAGCCGGCACAAGCGGCCAGGCCGGATAGACCGCTTCCCGACTTTTCTGCTAAACGTTTCGCATCTTCCCGGGGCAACAAAATGGGCTGCCCCGCCAGGGTCTTCGCCTGCTCCGGCGTATCAATTTGATCGAGATAGACGACGAAGTCTGATTTCTTTTCCAATTCCACTATTCGAAAGGGAACGGGACTCCCATCTTTCAAGCGAATGAGCAAAAACCCATGCTCCAAACACGCCTCTAACGCCTCCTCGGTCCCAGCAAACTTTATGCCTCCGGAAACGCCATGAGAGCTACCACAGCGAGCGATTTCTGCAAATTGAAATATCACCATTTCTCAAAAGATTCTAATGTTAATGTAACTGTGTATCCCTTGTTTGCTTTCTGCGCCCAGGGAATATCCACACAATCCGAAAGATCGCCCGATAGATGCTCACACTGAGTATCCAGTATGTCCCAGCGGCTCCAAACCAGACCTATTCCCTCAGCATACCACTCCTCAACGCGGCGCCTCTCTATCAAAAAGTCCTCATCTATACTCAGCTTCTTTAGCACTCGGTCAAAATTAAAATCGCCTACTGAATCCGGACTATCCAAGGCTAGCAGCTCAACCTCCCATGGTACTGAAAAAGGGCGTATGCTCTCTCCTTGAATCAACATTTCATAGCCGGGGTCTACCAGTCGGGATTCTTCCCAGCTACTCATTTCACTCAGAGGAAATTCCAGCTTCACTAAAGTAAGCTCAGCGCCGATTTCTAGAAGAGCATTCTCTGCGCTATCAATCTCCGAATAACTTCGAATTTCCCAATCTGAAATGCTGTCGGAACGAAACGCCCATTCCACGTGCCATCGGCCATTAGCAGAATCGAGCCGCTGTCTCACCTGACTCCTGGAACTGTCTTTAAGCTGTTCACCTCCCACCAAATCATATCGAATACTATCCACCACATACTTGCGATCCATGCGCTGTAGAGGAAAATAGTCAGTTTCGGAAGGATTATTCAGTTCATTGAAATCAGCGTTACCACATCCCAGGAGAAAGGTAAAAAAGGCAAGCACAACCGTTCGCCCGAGCTTTATCATAGCATGGGATCATTCCGACGGATAATTCCGCCACCCAAAACATCATCTCCTTCGTAGAATACCGCAGATTGACCCGGCGCTATGCCCTTCACATTAGCGTGGAAGTCAACTTCAATACAATCGCCACTCATTTCAATCGTGGACAGCGTGGCAAAACTATTGTACCTCACCATCGTTTCCGCCTCTCTCTTGTCTTCCAGTCCAGGAATTTTTTGAAAATTAAGTTGTCCGACCTTCATTGTATTTCTCATGAGATCCTCTACACTACCCAACACAACGGTGTTCGACTCTGGCTCTATATGTGTCACGTACTTGGGTTCGCCAAAAGCCTTGCCCAGCCCGCGACGCTGACCAATTGTGTAAAAAGGATAGCCCTCATGCTCTCCAATGACATTGCCCGAAGTATCAACAAAATGCCCTCCGCGCACTTCATCTTCCAGGCCGTCCACCCGACGTTTTAGAAATGATCGATAATCATTGTCCGGAACAAAACAAATTTCGTAGCTATCGCCCTTCTTGGACAAATCCGTAAAGCCGCGATCATAAGCCATCTGACGAACCTCAGGTTTTGTATATTCCGCTAATGGGAATAAAGTTCGAGCCATACATTCCTGACTCAAACCCCACAAAACGTAAGATTGGTCCTTGTTGCGGTCCCGGGCCTTAGAAATAAAGTACCGACCGTCTTCTTTCTTAATCTTAGCATAGTGCCCCGTCGCTATATAATCACAATCCAACTGATCTGCTCGTCTCAAGAGGGCATCCCATTTAATATGAGTGTTGCATAGAATACAGGGATTCGGTGTCCGGCCGGCAATATACTCATCGACAAAATTATCGATGACGTAATCGCCAAACTCATCCCGGATATCTACTATAAAATGAGTAAAACCCAACTCTACTGATACCTGTCGGGCATCATTGATTGAGTCCAGACTGCAGCATCCCGTCTCCTTGCCACTGCCGCCGGAGTTGGCGTAGTCCCAGGTCTTCATAGTAATACCAATCACTTCATACCCAGCATCGTGTAGCATCATAGCCGTCACCGTGGAGTCTATCCCTCCACTCATTGCTACCAAAACTCTTCCTTTAGATTCCATCGCTTGAATAATTTTCGCAAAAATACCAATTCTTCAGGGTGACACCAATGAAAAAAGACTGAAATGCTTCCCAGTTTCAAAATTATCACCACATTTGTGCGTTCCTGATCAGATATAACTCTAATATCTCACGAATGTTTTATACCTTGATAAACGAATCTCAACACCAACTAAAATTTAACTAATTCTAAAACCTATGTTATAAACGAAATATTTCTTTATCTTTCGCCTAATATTTAGTTAGAAGGTATAAAAACAAAGTATAGATTATTCGCAGAAATACATCTCCATCCACCGGGAGTGATTTTACCTTACTGTAACAATCTTATCATTATATGAAAATATTTTTATTACCCCTGTGCCTACTACTATGCCTATTGACTGCCCATAAGGTAGGAGCCCAGGAGGTAATGGAAAACAAAGATGAGCGGGATTCTTTACTACAAGTAGCCTACTCTATTTCATCACCTACTGAAAGATTGGACTATTTATTAGATATCTCTGAAAGCACGGTAAATGCTCAGAATTGCGTCATTTTTGCTGAAAATGCACTTAGCCTGGCTGATTCTCTCAATCATATCTTCAAAAAAGGCTTAGCTTTTAAACAAAGCGGAAGAGCCTGGAAACGATGGGGCAACAAAGAAAAGTCTGAAGAACGATTATCCTCCGCCATTGAAATATTTTCATCTCTGGACTCCATTCATCATTTACATCAAACCTACAGGGACCTTGGAGAGACGTTCCGTTCCACTCGAAGTCACTTCCTGGCCGACAGCTATCTCAAACGTTCGCTAAAATACTTTACTGCCATTGGGGATAGTCTGGAAATGGCAAAAACATTCAATCGCCTGGCAGCCAATCAATTTGAAAAAAATACCTGGGGGCCAAATTACGGCAATTTTGAACGCGATCTAACTTCAAAAGAATATACCAGAAAAGATGCCCTTCAGCGATATCAACCGATTCAGCAGGCCTTCGACACCTTAGTATACTACATCAATAGTTCTAATGAACTACTCAACCCGGAAGTGAACCGAGAACTCTTCATTTCCAATGCGATTATTGAGGGTGCCTATTATAATTACAGTTTTCAGCACGATCAGGCGATTCGCGTTTTTCAAGAGCTCATTAACAATCGGTCGGAACTCAATATAGATGACCAATCTTTAATATATATTAACCTGGCATACATATACGAATTTCGGTTCCTCAACGATCCTGAAAAAGTAGTGGAATATGGAGAAAAAGGATTGAAACTCGCCCAACAGTCCAAAATCAACACTTATGAACACATGGCCAATGAGCTGTTGAGTGAGAACTACCTCTTTTTGGGAAATTACAAGAAAGCTTATGAGCACTTGAAAAATACGCTCAAAACCCGGGAAGCTTTTTACCATACGGACCTCAAGCTTAAACTCAGAGCGCGTGGGCTGGAATACGACCTGAAGCAAAGGGAAGTACAATTGGAACACAAAAGAAATCAGCTGTTTATCGTCGTGGCGGCACTGGGCTGTATTTTACTGATATTTACCGTACTGGTGACCATCATCATGATGAAAAACAATAAGCAGAGAAAACTCCTCAAAGAACTCAATAAGAAAAATGATCTCATCTCTCAACAAATCGATCAATTAGCCATGCTCAATGTGGAAAAGGACAAGTACTTTTCCATTATTGGTCACGACCTGAGAGCGCCCACTGCCAATATCCTGCAGCTTAGCCAAATGCTTAAGAACAAAGTGAATAGTCGAGATTATGAGGATATTCCCCAAATGGCCTCCTGGATAGAATCTGCCGCCCAGAATTCACTTCACCTATTGAACGACCTGACCAGTTGGGCCAAGTCTCAATCCGACCGTCTAGAGATCAATACGCAGCCCCTTTCTCTAAAAGAAGCACTGCGCGAACCCCTTGAATATGCCACTTCTAGTGCAAAACAAAAAAATATATCGATTCGCGTAGATCTGCCTGACAATACTTGGGTAGATACAGATTCGAATCTCCTCAAAACCGTGCTGCGCAACCTGCTGAGTAATGCCGTTAAATTCACTCCCCCGAATGGCTCCATTGCCGTCTCCGCAGAACAAACTGGTTCCTGGGTCACTGTGGCTATAGAAGATACCGGAATTGGAATGAGTGAAGAGCTTCAAAATAAACTCTTTCAACTCACCAATGATAAAATTCGTCCGAGTACCGAAGGAGAAAAAAGTACAGGTCTCGGACTTCTGCTGGTCAAGGAGTTTGTCCAGAAACTAGGCGGCTCTTTACAGGTGGAATCCGAAGTCGATAAAGGGACCACTTTCTACTTCACGCTACCCGCGACCGAATCTCCGGAACAAGAGTAAGTTTTTCCGCTGTGAATGAATCAGTTGAGGTGGGTCATCTTTAATTCTTTTTTGGCCGTGCCCCCGTGCCCGCAGCTTCGCTCCGGGACGGGGTCGGGTCATCCGTGGCTATCGGTCCCCTGTCGGGGACGCCCGTCGCCTCCGGCTCGGCCCCACTCCTACCCCTCACGGAAAATTTTCTGCTCCTAAAGGATCAATAGCACCTGGGGAAGATATAGCATCCGGCGGTTGCACTATCTCAGCTCAATTGCGGTAGCGATGGGAAGGGCCCGGTGCTGGCACAGCGCCGGGGTCCCGGGCCAATACCGATAATTGTCAGAAAATCATTTCATTTTATCATATTGAGGGCATACTCACAGCCCCAAAAAATGGCCCGGGACCGAAGTGAACACGGAGCCCTGGACGTAGCGCCTCATGCCGTCCGGCATGAGGACCGCCCAAATAAAAAATAAACTATGAATTCCAGATCTCCCAGGAAGCTTCAGCTTGTTCTATGAGCATTTTCATGCCATTGCAAGTGCGCGCACCCCGCTCTGCTCCCAGGCGCAAAAACTCGGTCTGCTCGGGATTATACACCAGGTCGAACAAGGCGTGATCGGGCCCCAAAGCATCGTACGGCAAAGCCGGCGCCTCCTTCATTTTGGGCCACATGCCCACCGGAGTGCAGTTGACAATTAAGGGGAAACTTTTGATAATTTCTGCATCCAATTGAGAATAGGTGAAGTCGGTTTTATCGGCCTGGCGCGAAACAAAAGCACAATCAATATCGTGGAGGTGAAAGGCGTAAGCTATGGATCGCGCGCTGCCTCCGGTCCCTAAAATCAAGGCGCTAGAAATGTTATTGACACGTCCCAACCACTTCTTCAGGGCCCGCTCAAATCCGCGACAGTCCGTATTACACCCAATTAAATGTCCATTATTATTTTGAATTACATTGACGGCGCCTATCGCTCTTGCCTCCTCGGAGATTTCATC
>JAWLFI010000250.1:0-3052 GCA_041685645.1 Saprospiraceae bacterium
GGATATTAACGGTTGATTTGCACAAAACTAAGGGGATGTAAATCGAGACTCCAATTTGAAGGAGCCGTATGCGGGAAACCCGCTCTTACAGATCTTTGGGTGCCGGGGCGGTAAAGACCTGCTCTACCCAGAGGAGATCACCCTTTTTTGATCAGGTTAACTTTTTTAATATTTACCCATAAGCTGGCAGCGATACAAGCAAGGAATAGGATTAGCGTTCCTCTATTCACGACTTGAATGGGTAAATCAAGTCCCAGTAATTGCCTCAGAAGAAAATCAATATAGGAATTCGTTTCGATCGGTATGCCGAGCTGCTCCCTCACCGCCCAGTGCCAATCGGTACAGGGGCAATATCCCCAACCTTTCCAAATTCCCAGGATAGACCAGGAACCTGCCGTAACACTCAGAGTAATCAGATTCCAAAACCGAAAACGCTCAAATAGCCAGCCGAACAGGTTGAACAGAATCAATACTGCGTGAAATGCGAAGAAAAGAATATTCAGACTTTGTAGCAGAAGGTCATTCATTGCTTCGGATGATTTTTCCCAAATTACAAAATTGCTCCTTAGCTTTTTTTATTCCAGGGTAAAAAAGGGGGAAATGTGGCATTTTATTGTTTCGTATGCGGTTAGTAATTAAAAAAATATTGACCAAATTAGAAGCGAATTTCAAATTACGCCCAGGAGGCTTTTTTTAAGTCAAATTTAAATTGCTGTTGACTTGGGGGAATATTGTTTTGACTAAAAGGGAATTGCAAATCCACTCATATATAGTTGAGCGGAGGTTCAAACTACATTCAGTTGAGGGCGTGATCGGCTTCGGACTCATGGGTTATAGTCGTTTATCCCATCAAGTTGTTGTTTTGTATGCTGACACTAATGAAACACATTACTTTTTTCCTGCTTCGAGTTTAGTATCTTGGCCCCATGTCTGAAAAAGTGCACACTTTAATCATAGGCGGGGGAGCGGCCGGAATATTTGCGGCATTACAACTTAAAACCCTGGCACCTGAGACCCGGGTAGTGGTTCTTGAGAAACAAGGCCAACTCCTCAGCAAAGTGAAAGTAAGTGGAGGAGGCCGGTGTAATGTGACCCATGCGTGTTGGACACCAAAAGAGTTGGTTCGATTTTACCCCAGAGGACAAAAAGAATTGCTGGGTCCTTTCCATAAATTCATGACCGGAGATATGATGCATTGGCTTTCTGAAAGGGACGTGCCGACCAAAATTGAGGACGATGGCCGTGTCTTTCCGGTTTCCGACAACTCGCAAACCATAATCGATTGTTTCCTTGCTGAAGCCCATCGGCTAGGGGTGGAAATTTATATGAAAGAGGGGGTGAAGCAAATAACCCAATCCGAAGAGGGATTTAAGGTACATTCCTCAAAAAAATCATACCGTGCTCAACATATTTTATGCGCCACGGGAAGCACGCCTTCCGCCTTGAAACTGCTGGATGGATTAACTATTCCGCTTACAGAGCGTGTACCTTCCTTGTTTGCTTTTGATATTCCGTTGAAATGGCTTCATGGATTAGCAGGGATTTCATTGCCTCAGGTTAGAGTGACTTTGCCACTTACAGGAATGGAGACTCGAGGACCGCTTCTCATTACACACAAGGGACTGAGTGGGCCGGGCATTTTGAAATTGTCCAGTTGGGCCGCATATGAATTGGCCGCGGCCGGCTATCAATTTCGAATTTTATTGAATTGGGTAGATGCAGAAATGAACGAAATTCGAGACGCCATTAAACAGGTCCGCACACAAGAAGGGGGCAGAAAGGTGTTGACTACGCCCTTATTTTCTTTGCCGAAAAGACTGTGGAGAGCCCTATTGATCGCCGCGGGCATTCGGGATGAGAACTGGGCGGATCTAGCGAAAGCCCAAATGAATGATTTGGCGGAAGTGCTTGGCGCTCATGATTTGCCGGTAATGGGAAAAAGCACACATAAGGAAGAGTTTGTCACTGCCGGCGGCGTGGATACTAAATTTATTAATTTTACCCGCATGGAACACCGACAAGTGCCCGGTCTTTTTTTTGCCGGTGAAGTATTGAATATCGATGCCCTTACCGGAGGCTTTAATTTTCAAGCCGCCTGGACGACAGCCTGGATTGCGGCGCATGCCATTGCTGAAAAGTCTGTGACTTCAGCCCCTGAGTCAGTGTCTTGAAGTAGGACCTGAAAACTATCGCTTGCCTGAATAAATAATTGAAGTACCGGACAATTTAAAGCTTAGCTTATCCGGTCTGTTGATTTGGATTAAGATGTAAAGGGTATGGCCGGTGTGTCTGTCTAAAGAGGACTTTGGTTTACGCTTATCTAATCTAGACGGTGGTTCTGAGGAGAATTTACTTTATGAGTTTACTGCAAAGAAAAGCAAAAGGTCTTCCCGGCCGCTATCGCGGTTCGCTCGCTTGAAGGATCTTTTGGAATTTGATTTTCCATTGCAAAAAGCCTTCCCGCCCCGCTATCGCGATTCGCTCGCTTGAAGGTCCTTGTGGACCTTCATTTGCTACCGCAAAATCGCTCACTCATCCTATCTAATCTGGACGGTGGTTCTGAGGGGATCTTCTTCAAGCCCCAATCATCTCACCCCTCAAAACCTATTTTCTCATGCGCTGCTGCCTGTGCCAGTTTTTTATCTCGTGTGAAAAGGGGGTATTCGTATTGAATGGCAAGGGATAAATAGATGGCATCGTAGAAACTTAAGTTGTGCTGCAATGACTTTTCTTGAATCAAATAAAAAAGGTTCTCCCAGTAAAGTACTTCTGTGACCAATTCTTTTGCGATCTCAAAAGCTACCAGGGCATGGCTCAAGTCATAATTCCTGTATCTCACGTATTGCATGAGTACGTTTCCAAATTCGGCAAAAAACAAGTCCGGGCAATATATACCACTTTCTTTCATTACATCCCATGTAGCTTCATCTTCTATGATGATGGCCTGAGCCAGAATATTCGTGTCCGCTATGATCCTCATCGATCTCTATCTTCCCGTATCCATCGAATGATTTCCTCCATCTTGGCTCCTTCCGGTTTTTCCAGTTTCTCG
>JAWLFI010000251.1:0-3047 GCA_041685645.1 Saprospiraceae bacterium
ATTTGGGTATTCAAAATTAAAGCAAACTCAATCATCCTTAACTCTTTCCAAAAATCCGCTTCCCCAAAGGAAAACTTAACAAGGCTAGATGTTGCGTCAAAAATTATTTTCACTTAGCTAGGCTTACCATTTTCCAATGATCAGGACTCCAAGAAAAATTAAGAACGGAATAATTTGCTTTGTGTGTTTTTAGATAATCTATAATTTCCACAGTCCTGAGAGCCTTGAAAACCAAATATAATAACTTCTTATTAGGTTGCATTCACATCGAATCAAAATTGCTGTGAGGATTTACTCCTCTTCCTCGAAGTGCGCGTGAATTTTCTTCGCCAATGCCGGACCAATCAAAGTCTCAATCTCCTCCACTGAGGCAGAGGCAACTTTTTTCACCGAGCCAAAATGGCTCAGCACCTTTTGCTGCGTTTTCGGTCCCACCCCCTCTATTTTTGCCAACTCACTTACGGTAAAATTTGAGGAGCGTAAATTTCGATGAAAAGTTATTGCAAAGCGGTGCGCTTCATTTCGCAAATGCTGAATCACTTTTAAGGTCTCAGACTTCTTGTTGATATATAGCGGAACGGGATCTCCGGGAAAGAAGATTTCCTCCAGTCTCTTGGCAATACCTATAACTGTTATTTGATCAATCAAATCCAATTCCCGCAAAATCTTGACTGCTGCTCCCAACTGACCTTTTCCCCCATCAATCACCACCAATTGAGGCAGGGGTTGCTCCTCCTCTTTCAGTCGCTTATACCGTCGATAGACCACCTCCTCCATAGACGCAAAATCATTAGGCCCTTCAACGGTCTTAATATGGAAGCGCCTGTAGTCCTTTTTAGACGGCTTGGCATTTTTAAATACCACACAGGAAGCCACCGGGTGATGCCCCTGGATGTTAGAATTATCAAAACACTCTATATGCGTAGGTAGTCGATCCATCTGCAGATCAGACTTCATTGTGGTCAAGATGCGCTCAGCCGTCGAAGCCTTGTTTTTCCTTGCCTGTCGCTGCTGCAGTTTCTGTTGTTTGAAATACAACACATTTTTCTCGGATAGTTCCAGCAACTTGCGTTTATCCCCGCGCTGTGGCACGGTCCACTCCACATCATCAAAGACTAGGTCCACCGGAAAAGGCACTACGATCTCCGGCGCGTGATCGTCAAATTGCTCTCGTATATTTAGTATTGCCAGTTCTAATAAATCCTTCTTATTCTCATTGAGGTTTTTCTTCAACTCCAGGGTATAAGTATTCAGCATAACGCCATTGACCACCTTAATATAATTGACGAAAGCATAGGAGTCATCCTCCGCAATAGAATACACATCCAGATCGTGTATGCGCGGATTCACCACAGTAGATCGACTCTGATAATCCTGAAAGGCCTCCAGACGCACCTTCCATTTATGCGCCTCTTCAAAATTCATCTTCTCAGCCTCCAACTGCATTTGCCGCTTGATGTGCTTTTTCACCGATCCAAATCGCCCGCGTAACATGTTCTTCACCTGCTCGATTTTTGCATTGTAATCCTCTTCTGACTCCAGCCCCTCGCAGGGACCCATGCAGTTGTCGATGTGATATTCCAGGCAGACCTTAAATTTTCCGGCCTCGATATTCTTTTCCGATAAATTGAGTTTACAAGTCCGTAGGGGAAAGAGTTGCTTCACCAGATCCAGAACAATTTTCGCTTTGTACTTAGAAGTATAAGGCCCATAATACAAGGATCCGTCCTTCCTCCGCTGCCGGGTAAAAAACACCCGGGGAAAGCGCTCGTTCTTCACACAGATATATGCATACGACTTATCGTCGCGAAACATGACATTAAACTTAGGCTGCAACTTTTTGATCAGGGTATTTTCCAACAGCAGCGAATCGTGTTCACTATCTACAATGATAAATTCCACGCGATCCGCAGATTGAACCATTTTACGCGTCTTATACGCCTGATTTTTTCCCGAAGTAAAATAGCTACTCACGCGATTTTTTAGGTTTTTGGCCTTACCTACATAGAGCGTGACGTCCGAGGCATCTATGAATTGATACACCCCCGGTTGTTGGGGTAAATAAGGCAATAATTTTTCGCGATAATCCCTGACTGTCATCACACAATATTAGCAAGTATTTCACATACCTGTGTCGCTAGAGAATAATTTAAGAAAAAAAGAAAGGAAAGGAATAGAAAAAACACAGCTTCCGGACGAGATACTACCTCTCTGTCTCATTCACCGGGACTGTCTCATCATCTGTATCCACCAAAATGCGGTACGTTTGCAAAAGGACCAATAAGCCAATCAGCAGCATGGCGATGAAAATAAAAGTAGGACCCGGAAACAGCGCCGTAAGAGCGATTGTAGCCAATGCTCCGATAAAAACAAGAACAGAAATCGATGTTAAATTCATATCATAATGACAATCGCAAGCAAAAAAAGTTCGATTCAGTCTCCACTTTAGAGGTATCAGCAGAATAGTTATTATTGTTTTTTGGGCGATCCCCTCCGTCCGCCAAGGGGCGGACTCCGGGTCGTTACGTTCCGGGCTCCACCTTCGTTCGGTCGCGCCTGGGCGCGACAGGCACCTTCGGCGCCTCCCTCCACATCACTATCGCGGGGGAATATCTACAAACATAGTTTCGGCCGAAACACCTCAGTACCATAGGTTGAAGTTGAATTTGACTCATACAATCAAAAACATCTTGCGTAATACCGCTAAAGCGCCACTAGCGTCTCCCGCCAGAGCGGGACGGACCGTGTTCTATACACAAAGAAGGCTAACGCAAATGGACGACTAAAATATGGAGCACGGAATGCATATGATTATAGCAATTCCGCTCATCAAATAAACAAAAAATACCCTCATTGCGGGCACCGACCCGCAATCCTTGGCTCCTATCAACGGGAATCGACGAACAGATTCCGCATCAAGCGCGGAATGAGGATTTTTTTCTTTGGTTGTGAATTTTTTGGTGCCGCCGAAGTGCCCCAAAGGTATGGTTTGAGTTTACAAATCGAGCTGAAGTTTAATAACTTTTTCTAGTTTTCTAAGCTCATCT
>JAWLFI010000070.1:0-12656 GCA_041685645.1 Saprospiraceae bacterium
GGGTGAGGGATTAGGCGCATTAATCAATAATGCAGGAGTGGCCGTATCCGGGCCAATGCAGTACGTTAAGGAAGAGTATATGAGGTATCAAATGGATGTCAATGTCCATGGTCTTATTTCAGTTACACAGGCCTTTTTGCCTTTATTGGGCGCTCAAAATGACAGCCCCTACCCTCCCGGTCGGCTGATTAATGTATCTTCTGTATCGGGTCGAATAACTCGCATGATGATGGGACCCTATTCGGCATCGAAGTACGCAGTAGAAGCTCTTTCCGATGCCTGGCGAAGGGAATTATCCCTGTTTGGAATCAAGGTGGTTATTATAGAACCCGGACCGATCGATACAGAGATTTGGGAGAAAGCACGTTCTGAGGATCAACCTTACATGGATACTGAATATGCTTTCATTCTAGAACAAAGAGGAAAAATAATTCAACAAAATGAGGAAATGGCAATTCCCGCAGAAAAGGTAGCCCGATCCATATATGACGGGCTTACTAAAAAGCGACCTAAAACCCGCTATCTGGTCACGGGGAAAAAACTTCTCATTCAATCGCTGATCCATTCCTGTTCGGATCGCTGGGTGGATTATCTGCTCACTCTGCCCATGCGCAAAGGGATGAAAAATAGACCAGTCAATTGCGAGAGCGCTGCGCAGTGGTGCTGCAGCGAAGCAAAGCAGACCCGAAAGTCCGAAGGACTGAAGGGGCCGAGTGAATAACGAGCCACGTAGCATAGCGACCCTGCCGGACTTTGCCGGCAGGGTCTCGCCCAAAACAAAAATAATTTCCTAATCCGCCTTTACACGAATAATCTCCTTCCCCTGGAGCTTCACGATTTGAGCGTTTGAAAAGCCCCTGCTTTGCACCTGACTCAGCGTATTTCGAGCATCTTGAATGGAAGAAAAAGAACCCAATAAGAAAATGGTGTAGGGACCCTTCTCCAATGAAGAAATCTGACCCAGATTAGCCACTTTAGAGCGGTCAAAATTATCGGGATGCAAATAAGTCGCCAAGCGCACGAGAAATTCTCCATCCGACACTGAAACATTCTCTTTTTCTGAGCTTGCAGCAGATGACTGTTGTGGTTGAGGGGTTTTATCCACACTGGATGGTTTGGGCTCTTTCTTGTCATCCGAATGGGCAACTACCATTTTTTCGGTAACGATGAAGGCATCTTTAAAGCCTCTGGATTTTACTTTTTCTAGCATTAATGAGGCATTCATCTCCTTCTCATAGGAGCCCAACCGAATTTTAACTACATCTTCAAAATAGATTTTGTACAATTCATCCAAATCGGCCAATTGGTCCTTCAATCTGGAATAGCTATTATTCTTTTGACTCAAGACTGCAATTTGGATAGAATACTTGACCTTAACAGCTGAGTTTTCCGGATCATTTTTATAATTTCGAACCTCTTCATTCGACCAATCCAGGGGGAACGCAATTTGAGATTTTGTGGTTTCATTTTCCTGAAAGGCAACTTTCATGGCCATGGGACGATCCTTTTGTTCCATATCCTCAAAATAATAGATATCTGAGTCACCTGAAGCATTGGTCCTGTTCGTCACAAAATAGCCGGACTCCTGATCGACGAAAGATAGGCACCAATCATCCATAGATGAATTGATGGGGTTCCCTGCATTAATAGGCTTCGTAAAGGAAGCCTTGTCTTTGGCACTGTAAAAAACATCAAATCCACCGAGGCCTTCGTGCCAATCTGAGGCAAAAGTTAATATTTCACCATTGAATTTGGGGCTCAGTTCGTGGCCCGGGCTATTGATCTCAGGTCCAAGATTTTGGGGAGAAGACCACTTTCTGTCATCGATGCGCTTTGCGCGGTACAAATCGAAACCACCAAAACCGCTGGAAATATCTGAAGCGTAAAATATCACATCATCAGAATCGCCATAAGTGGCATAAGCCGTGCGATGTCCAACGGAATTAAAAGGTAAAGGTCGAACGTTCTCCCAGTCTCCACCCGGCAACAGATCCGCTTCATAAGTGGCCATGCCTCCTTCGGTAAAAATTCCATTGAAGCACTCGTTATCCGTTATCTTAGTATATACAATTTTCTCTCCGCTAGGGCTGACATCCATGAATATAATACCAGAGGTCTGACTTATTCGACTGTGAATGGGTGTGGCCGAGTCAAAACTTTCTGCTTCTCCATCTGCAGTCATCATTTCATACTCACAAGCTGCTTTGGGATTCGGCGATGGTTTATTCATGCGAAAGAAGACAAAGCCATGAGGCGTTCCACATGGGCTGAATTCACTATCGGTAGTATTAATAGACAGGGGAAGAATGCGTTGCATTTCCAACTGCTGCTTAATTTTTATAGCTCGCTCACAGGAAGAAGCAAAATGCTGTCCATTCTCCAAATTATAGTTAGCGTATTGATCGTACCATTTTTTGGCCTGGCTGTATTTGCCTTTCTTTTTAAGATTGTGAGCCATCATCAGTTGAGACTTTGGACTGAGGGCACCATGAATCATCAATTCAGAAATATTTTGAATGACCTGATCGGGTTGATTCAGGAAATTCAAAGTCTCGATGTGAGCCAATTCAGCAGCTGATGGCACTGGGGCGGACTCGGAATCCCCGGTCAGGACCACCTTCCCCTCAGGAGAAGGAAATGAGGCAGAAGAAAGATCACCCGCAGTTTGAGCAGGGAGGCTCCCCAATAAAAAGGCCCAAAGAGTCGCGAAGAGTAAAATTGTTGGATACATAGCTGATAGTTTGATTTGCATCTAGTAATACATTATAGTTTTAGCAAATATAAAACAAAAACAAAACATATGCAAGTTTTTTATAATATGTAATGAAATCAGGTTTTCCTATGGAGAGAATTTTTCTTACTTTAGTGGAAAGAATACTACCTATGAACATTATTTATCGATATTTATATAGCCTATTACTCCTGCTCTTATTGGTGGGGTTATCGGAATTATCAGCACAAAACTCACCAGAGCGCATTTCCAATGAGCTCATCCTACAGCTATCGGCCGGACAATCACCAGATGTTGCAGATGGAGAGGCTGAGCTACTCAGTTCATCATTAAACGTGTATCGGATCCGATTTAATTTAGAAAGAGAGGCCGAAAAGTATTTATTTGAAAGTCGTCAGAAAGAATCCACCCGAGCGGTGCATTTCAATCACAGAGTTGAAATGCGGGATACCTTCCCCAACGATCCCTCTGCCGATCTACAATATGCTTTCAGGGATGTTCTTTCAGGAGAATTCAACGATGTAGAAGCGAGTTCAGCCTGGGATATTACTACGGGTGGAGTTTCTGCATTAGGTGATACCATAGTCATCGCCGTTATCGATGATGGTGTGCAAATAGACCACATTGATCTGGCAGATAATATTTATGTAAATCGCGGAGAAATAGCTAATACCGGATTAGACAATGATGGCAATGGCTATGTCGATGATGCCATGGGTTGGAATGTAAGAGACGACAATGGAGAGGTTATTACTGCGGTGCATGGTACATCCGTTGCCGGAATCATTGGAGCGAAGGGAAATAACGATTTGCTCATTACGGGAGCGAATTGGCATGTGAAGATACTACCCGTTACAATGGGTGAAGAAGCGACTGTAGCAGAGGTAATTAAGGCGTATCAGTACGTTTTGGATCAGCGAAAATTGTACAATGAGACTGAGGGAGAGAGGGGCGCGTATGTCGTTGCTTCCAACAATTCCTTTGGACTTGAGGGTTTTACTTATGACAGTGCTCCTTATTGGTGTGATTTTTTTGACACATTGGGTCAGCAAGGTATCATGACCATTTCTGCAGGGCCGAACCGCACATTTGACATAGACGAGGAAGGAGATTTGCCAACTGTATGTCCCAGTCCATACCTCATTACTGTTGGCGCACTGAACTTTGAGTCAGCCTGGGTGAATTCGGGGATTTCTTCGGAGCACATTGACGTAGCCGCATATGGGAGCGAGTTATTGAGCTTGGGTACGCAAAACTCCACCAGTTTCATATCGCGATCTACTAGCGGAGCTGCAGCTATTGTAAGTGGTTTAGTTGGATTGATGTACTCCGTTCCCTGTCCGGATTTCACTGAGAGCATACACGACTCCTTAGCCGGGGTTGCAGATATTGTTCGTTCCGGCATCGAATCAGGGGTTCAGAAAAAAAGCTTTCTCGAGAACAAAACTTCGACTTCCGGGCTGGTGAATTATTTTGAGACCCTCAGACCATTAATCGAACCCTGCGAGCAGTGTTTAGACCCCGATAGTGTTCGGTTCGAATCATTGGGGATGGACAGTATTTTAATCAGCTTATCCTCTCGCTCGGACACTTTATTGTGGTTACAGCGGGAAAGGGGGAGTCGAGTTTGGGATACTTTAGAGGTTCCGCGTATTGACACCTTTGTATTGCCCATGGGTATTGGATGTGAAGAAACAGAGTTTGCTTTTATTCCCATTTGTGATAGTGTTGCAGGCCTTCGTTCACGGCCCTATGATTTGGGGAACCTACTCGATTGCTCAATGTGTGAAATAGAATATTGTTCTCCACCACAATTCGAAGCTTCATCGTACTGGATTGAAAAGATATCTTTCATGAGCGATGAGTTATACAGTTCAAATGATTTGGGCTACGGTTCATATACCGGGGAGGTGTTTACAACTTATGAGACAGCAGAAGATCAGTACATCGATATAAACTATGAGAAAGTCAATTCATTCGACACGCTGAGTTTTGCTGTTTGGCTGGACATAGATCACAGTGGCACCTTTGATCCGGGGGAGAAAATCGGAACCCTGGTAAGTTCCAATCCTGAGTCGGACAGCATTGCAATGAGCATTCCCTTTACTGCGGCAGGTGGTTTGACGACGATGCGCATAGGGATGATTCCCAATAGCCAGGAAGTTCAGCGTTTACAGCCCTGCACAGCAGCGCCACTGGAGGCCTATTATGAAGATTATTGCGTGAATGTCATCGTCAACGACCCCAGCTGTCCAACAGTTGATAGCGTCGAGGTACTCGAAGCAGAGGGGAATATTTTACGTCTTGCATACTTTCCGGAATTAATGCCCACAGAAGAAGGCATCAATGTCCGGTTTAGAAAAGAAGGAGAAGAAGAATGGAGAGAGAACACCCATAATGGCAACACCTTTTTGATGGAGGAATTGGAAGTCCCATGCGTGACCTATGAACTGGAGATTCGAAGAATCTGTGATTTTGACACGAGTGATTACGTCAGCTTTGAGGTGGAGTCTTTTTGTCCTACCTCTACTGTTGTAGCTAAGGATCAGCAGATCGAGGTCTATCCCAATCCATTTCAAAATCAACTCTATGCTCAAGGAGATGAAAGATTCTCAGAGAAGGTATCCATCCGCATGTATAATCAAGGAGGGCAATTAGTTTTGGAAAGAAAGGATTTTTTATGGCAGCAAGGACAGGGATTAATTCCACGAGGAGAAAGATTACCCACTGGATCCTATATTCTTCAGGTTATTCACCCCGAGGGAGTATATCAAAAGCAGCTGATAAAAATCCGGGACTAAATGATAAAATGTCAATTCGGAGCTAGATTACCGCATGAATCTATCGTCGAAATACAGTTTCTCCGGCGACAGCGTTACAATCTCAACTGCTTCTATTTACACATTAGTGCCAGCTAACTTGAGTATTGATTTTGGGTCAATCAGCTGGAGGTAACTGGCTTTTGGTTTTTCCACAATGCAAAAATTACAATCAAGCCTAATAGGAAAGCCAAAATAGTGAATAAAAGATAGGGATTGTCTGAATAATCACCCGGCCATACTTTGGCCTCCCTTAAAATTCTCATTTCCGCATCAATATTTAGGGGTTGCTCAGAGTAAATCTGCCCTTCGGGGCCCATCCACAACCGACCCTCTCTCCAGGGCCAGATTTTATTGAGCGAACCCAACATAAAACCTGATAATAAAGCAAAAGTGGTAAGCTTAAAATTTTTAAACAGATAAGTGAGTACTCTGCTAAACAGAGCAAGGCCTACAACACACCCCACGGCAAAAGTTCCAATGAGTAGCAATGCGGAAAGGTCTCCTTCTGTCAGGACTGATTTCGCCGCCGGCAAAATGATGGTGTACATCCCAAGAACGAGTAAAACAAAACTACCCGATAGTCCCGGCAATAATAAAGCACTAACGGCGACTACACCAGAGAGAAAAACAAAGGCCAAATGAGTTGACCCCTCTGCAGGAGTGAGTTCTGTTACACCGTAGGCAAAAACGGCTGCTATTCCAATCAGAAAAATCTGAAAGAGGGTAATTTTTTCCATTAAGGACAAGATGTAAAAAGCTGAGGCCAGGATGAGACCAAAGAAAAAGCCCCAGAGGATTTCGGGATAATTTTCTACGAGGTGGGTGACCACCAGAATTCCAAACAGAATCCCCATTGCCATCCCCACTCCCAATTGGAATAAAAAGTTTCCATTAATATTAGCCCAGGCTTCTTTCCAACGGCCCTGAAAAACAAGTCTAAGTTGCTGTAGATTACATTGGCGTATTGAGAAAATCAATTCCTCATAAATACCCGTTATAAATGCGATTGTACCCCCACTTACCCCTGGAATCACTTCAGCAATTCCCATTGCCGCACCTTTTACGGCAGTAAATAGTACCTTACTATTCCGCATATTAGTTATCGTGTTGGCGTTTCTTCATATTCCTATTGCTCTCCGGAGGTTGGGTTGATGAATAAGTGGTGTCTCCTCTATTGGCGGAGCTGGCAAATTCAAACTCAGGTTGCCCTGCATCTACCCAGGCTGTATACCAGCTGCTCCCTATGGCCCAAATACTAGCTCTCATTCGATCTTCAACCATTCCCTCCATTTCGGATTGATAGGCATTGGCAAATGCTTTACATTGAGTCAGAGTCGTTCGACCTAATCGCTCATCGAAACACATCTGCTGATTTTCCGGGAAGGTTTCTCTCAAACGACGCTCGACACCCAAAACGCTATCGACTAAACTATGGCTGACCGTAACCATATCCCAAAAAAACTGAGATTTGTCGCTCTGATACTCAGCCTCATCGACAAAAAAGTCATAATCCTCTGAAAATAATTCCGGAACTCTACTTTCCCAAAAGGCGTGGATACCCAGCTGGTCTGTCAGTTGACCATTGTAATTTTCCGTGGTGTGCAGGGGGACATGGGCATCCCCGATATAATGGCCAATTTCAGCAGATAAGCGTAAAATAAGCGGTACGTTTTTATCCACAAAAGCCTCCGTGAGTCGGTACTGCATTTGTTCCAGGTGGTAAGGTAAAACACCGTGTTCAGAAAAATTATCAGTCCAAAAAAGGCGATCGCCTGGAACGGGGACGCGCGTATATTTTTGGAAGGTGTCAGCTGACATCGACCAGTCTTCCTCGTAGTACTTTGGCAAAATATAATCGTCGAACAACTCCAGTAGTGTAGACCTGGAGACTTCATATTCCCCGGCAATTGTCATTTGGTCGCTTTCATCCCAGGCAATATGGCCCGCTCGTTTATACCAGAGTGTATCCGATCCATCCACTGTATAAATGTCTGCATATTGAAAAAGCACCTTATTCCACTCTTTTGGCAGTGTATCTACTGGCAATTCATTTTCCCAAATATCCAGATCGATATAATGGCGAATCGCTTCGAAAACGGAGGCATATCTGCGTTTGTCGGGATCAACGGCATGTTCCCTTAAATATTCAATATTGCCTTTAAAGAGGGGCAGCATATCGAAGGGCAGGGTAAAAACAGCTAATTCGTTAATGCGTCGATGAGCAAAAAAACCCCAATCATCTGACTTTGACTCCAGAGGTTGCTCTGAAAGAAACACAATGAGGAAACAGATGAGGAATGATATTTTAGCTACTTGTTTCATCCTGCAAAAAAGTGTTCATATCCTCGAAAAACAGGACGCCACAACAAATGCTGAGCCAATGCGATATCCAGCGTGGCCGGTAAAACTACATAGTATCGAAACTCAAAAAACTGATAGGGAGATTGGGAGTTCGGCCCTTGAATATCTTGGGAGGACTGCGGCATAAAGACAATCCGCTGCGTATCTGCGTCCATAGAAATAACCTCTAACTCGGCAAAAGGAGTCATTTGGAGAACGGTATCAATCTGAGGTCTGTCATTAACATAGGTCAACAATCCCTTCCGCCGAAATTCCTGAAGGTAGGCTTTGGCTCTTTCATTCAGAAATTGTCTAGTAATGAGCGGTCGATCAATCAGGGGCTCAACGCGAAATTGACCTTCACTTTCTTGAATAATACGAAAGGATTCTTCGGGTTGGCGCGGATAATTGAGCTTCACTTCACTGATATCCGAAGGATCGTAATCCAGCACCTGGCGACGCCACCAGCCCGCCTCTTGTATGTCGAATCGAGCTCGCATAGATCCTTCAAAGCCGGGAAGTCCCATGAGATAAAACCGCTCCCCTCCTTCCATATAATAATAGGTACCATTGCCATCATTGGCATCACTACCAATGTAGTACGATCGCAGTCTGTCATCATCTTCATCAAAGATCTGAACTTTGATACCAAAGGTGACAAAGTCCTTTTCGATTTTTGGATATTTACTGCGAGCCGGCTGAGATAAAATGGAAACCTGTGTCAATCCGGTCAAAAGGTTTCTCACCAAATGGGGTCGGATTCTCCGCTCGCCCTGAACGTACCAATCTTCTCCTTCTCTTTCAATAACTAATGGGCTTCCAGAGCGCTTAGTTAAGATCACTTTATGGATATCCTCTTCGTTCTCGACGGCAAAAAACCGATCCGCCATCACATCGGAATTATTATTCTCATTACCACTAAAATAGAATATCATAGCTACGATAAGCAAGAGAAAGCCCAAAAGTAAAATAACTCGTCGATTCATAATGTGTTAGTTGACGTACTTCTTAAATCTCCAATAACGGAATATCAATCCAAATAGGAGTAGTGCAATGATAGGTAAACCAATATTAAAGAATTGCCAGAAACTTCGCTCCTCTTCCGCCCGCACCCTATCCAGCAAGCGCAGTTTCACTTCTTTAGTCCGGGCATCTAAAACGGTAGAACCATTGATTAAATATTCGACCAAATTAGTCATAAATTGTTTGTTGTCGTAGACTGTTCTTTCATAACGATTATAGCCCATTGGTCTAAAGTCATCTCTCGTTTCCCCACTTCTATTTGTAATGATTTCAGGAAAGGTAACTACAGCCATTCTGGTTTTTTCCGGGCTCAACTCATTAAACTCCAGGTCAAGTTCTTCCATACCCTGAAGCATCTCCTCCGTAATTCTATTTTCATAGTGTGAAGAGAACTGACCTTCGTAAATATACGACATGGGAATTTGAGACTTATTGAACTTGTCGGGTTCCGGCTCATACCTCAGTACCTCAAAATTCAATCGCATGGGGGCAAATTGTCGGCGAGAATATTTGGAGGACTGTAATAGCGGCGTTTTCCGAACGGGATATTTGGTTTTCAGACTATCCACAGAATTGGGAAATAATAGGTTCACCCGTCCCATACTTTTAGTGATCGAATGATCGGACTTCGGTTGTACAATCGGATGATAATACCAGGGAAAGAGCTCCAGCTGTGGAGAGCCTCCAGACTGCCCTATGCGCAGTGGAATCCGGCTACATTCCAAATCGAGAACCAGATCCGGATTGACCCGAATTCCGTAGTTGAACAACAAATCATCGAGATTGGTCTCGATCTCGCGGGGCACGTATTGTTTTTTGCCATGCAGACTATCCAGGTGAACATCGAGCTTATTGACCAGCCACAATATACTTCCGCCATTCATGACGTATTGATCCAAAACGAACTTCTCTTTTTCAGAAAATGGGGATCTCGGCTGAGCGACAATGATTAGCTCTACATTCGGAGGAATGAATGTAGCGCTATCCAGATCAAAGCGACCAAATTGATAGAATTTATTCAGGGT
Source organism: Saprospiraceae bacterium (assembly GCA_041685645.1). Taxonomy (GTDB): domain Bacteria; phylum Bacteroidota; class Bacteroidia; order Chitinophagales; family Saprospiraceae; genus JAWLFI01. The sequence goes on from JAWLFI010000070.1 coordinate 9,942, forward strand.
ATTTCTAAAATCGCCCGCGCGCTCCGGAGAAATCTCTCCATGCCCCTGAGTAAAAGCGATCAACGGTTTGGTCTTAGATCGCAATTTGTGCAGCGCATTGGCAAACTTATATTCCAGCAGACTTATACTATTGTTGAGAACGACCTCCTCATTCATTCCCGAAGTTTGTTCTTCTAAAAGATTTACCACTGCTTCTTGTTCTCCGTATGATACAATAGCGTAGGGATAAATCAGCCGCTCTGTCACTTCATCACTCTCCTTTGTTCTAAAATTGACAGGCACAATACCTCGATCGGAGAGCACTTTTCTATTTCGATTTATCTCTTCAGTAGAGCCTTCCGAAGGGTTTTCAAATCGGACTTCTATCAAGCCATTCTGTTTCTGGAGATCTGACAGAAATTCACGAGTGGAGGTTTGAAGACGCTTAAATCCCGCGGGGAAAGATCCTTCCAGCAGCACGCGAATATATACGGGTTGCTTCAATGAATCGACGATCTTTTCAGTGGATTCCGTGAGGGTGTACTTCTTTTCTTCCGTCCAATCCCATTTCACATAGACGTATGAGGCTAAAACATTGATAGACACCAATACGCCAAAAGCGATCAAAATGCCAAATACATCATTTTTCTTCCTACTATTCATTGCTTACCACCTTCTACTTGACAATTTAACCTGCGTACAGAAAAGAAAAAAGCTAATTAAGCTCAAAAAATAAATAAGGTCTCGACTATCGATCAAGCCCTTGGAAAGAGAAGCATAGTGATAATCCATTCCAAAGCTTTGAATGACATCATCTATAGAAGCATAGAAAATGGGTAATTTACTCAAATACAGGAATGATAAATACAAAAGAAAAGAGATTACCACAGCCAGTAAAAAAGCTACGATTTGATTTGAACTCAAACTCGAGGAAAAAACACCAATCGCCGCAAAGGTAGCGCCGAGTAGAACCAATCCGAAGTAGGATCCCCAGACCGCTCCGGTATCTATATTGCCCCTGGGAGACCCCAAATCGTATATAGAGTAAAAATATAACAAGGTGGGCAACAAGGCAAATACGACCAGACTAACTACGGCCAGATATTTACCCAAAACAATTTTGAAATCGGTCAATGGTTTTGTGGATAGTAACTCGATAGTTCCCGCCTGAAATTCCTCCGAAAACGTCCGCATGGTAATAGCCGGAATCAAGAAGAGGAATATAAATGGAGACAGGTCAAACAACTGCGCCAATGTAGCATAATTGTAATGCAGTACACTGGTGTCGGGAAAAACCCACATAAACAACCCCAGCAGAATTAAAAAAACACTGATCACCAGATACCCCGTGATAGAACTGAGAAAAGCAACAATTTCTTTGCGATAAATCGCCCACATAATTCTATGATTCTTTCGTCAGAAGTTGGAAAATATCTTCCAGACTCGATTCCTTTCTTTCCAAATGCAATACAGTATAACTATTTTCATTGACCCATTGAAATACCTTTTCGACTCCATTGGAATTGGAGTCAAACACCAATTCAAAGCTCCCCCCTTGTGTCTTCACATTTCTCACCTTTGGGATCGATTGCAAAGCTTCCATGGAGACCGCCTCTTTGATTTTAAGGCGAACCACTTCAGTATCATCACTATTTCGACTCAGTAAATCGATATTATCATCGGCGACAATTTTCCCCTTGTTTATAATAATGACTCGATCGCAAATCGCCTGTACTTCCTGCATAATATGCGAAGAAAATAAAACGGTTTTATCCTTACCAAAGTCACTGATCAAGGCGCGAATTTCAGACAATTGATTAGGATCCAAACCCGCTGTCGGTTCATCGAGAATCAAGACCTCGGGATCGTGAATCATCGCCTGTGCCAATCCGACGCGCTGGCGATATCCCTTAGATAATGAGCCAATTTTTTTATTTTCTTCTCGACCTAAGCCCGTGATGCCAATCATCTCACGCACTCGCTGCTCCGGATGCTCCAATTGGTGAATCCGGGAAACGAAATGCAAAAACTCTTTCACGTACATATCGAGATACAATGGATTGTGCTCGGGCAAATATCCCACCTTTCGCCTGAGTTCTAAGGATTCATTCTCTACATCGTATCCCGCCACTTCAGCTCGTCCGGCATTGGGTGGTATGAAAGCCGTCAAAATTTTCATGCAAGTGGATTTCCCCGCACCATTGGGTCCAAGAAAGCCTACGACTTCTCCTTCCTGAATGGAAAAAGACACATTGTCTAAAGCCTTTTGCTCGCCATATATCTTAGTCAAGTCCTGAACCTGTATGGACATAATGTTAGTCTTCTACTTCTTGCATCAATAAATCGAACAACTCCTGTACATCAAACGCACGAGAAGCGGAAAATGCTCCTATGGCTGATCTCTTTAGTTGGCTTAAGTATCCTCCCACACCGAGATCTCGTCCCACATCAAAAGCAAAGGAGCGAACGTAAGTGCCTTTGGAACAGTTCATGGTAAAATTAATATAAGGATTGTCAAATTCCTCAATGCTAAGGCCTAAAATCTGAACCGTCCGCAATTTTCTCTCTACGGTTTGTCCTTCCCTTGCCAATTCGTACAATTTTTTCCCTCCTTTCTTCAATGCTGAGAACATAGGTGGCTGTTGTTTTATTGTTCCCACATATAAAGAAAACGTTCTTTTCACCATCTCATAAGTTATGTGATCCGTGGACTGGATATTTTCTTCGGGATATTCG
>JAWLFI010000252.1:0-3012 GCA_041685645.1 Saprospiraceae bacterium
CCCTTCCAGTATATTTACATCTGAAACAAAATAACTGAAGGAAACATTGGCGGAATTGTCATCCTCGTCGGCTACAACAATCTCGACATCGTAATTTCCTGCCTCTTCTGCTGCCAGGAGCATGATCTCGGCGCCGAATTCTTGTCGACTGTTACTGTCGAGGAGAAGAGTGTTGGAAGGTGCTGACCCCCCATTAATAAACAAACGCTCAGCAAAGTTCGGCAGTCGTTCACCATTTTCTAAAAAGGTAAGCGAGTTCAATTCTCCAGTTCCGGCAAATGCCTCAATTGAGACTCTCAAAGTATCTCCGGGAGATACCACACTTTCATCCACATCACCATCATCAAAAAGGGTCAGTTCCGGGTTCTCGATAATGGGATCTTCATCGTCATCACCACAGGCAACAACAAAGAGTAAACTTAGCAATACGAATAGAAAGGGAAGATTGAGATTTTTAAGCATGTTTTAACTTTTTGGTTAATTATATAACGTAAAGATAACGTCATTTATGATAGGAAATAAGATATTTCTTAGCATTTGCTCGAAGATAAGCTACTTTTATAGCAAATGTGGTCTTAGGTCGATCAAAAGGTGGCCAGAGAACCTTAGCTGATAATCTCTTGCTACACAAGTAGCCCGTCCCTCACTTTTCATTCTTACCTCATGAATAATCAGCTCAAAAAAAGCCCGCCGAATGAAACCGGCGGGCTTTTTACTTTATTCGCTTTTTTAGTTATTGACCGGCTTTAATCAAGAAGGTATAACTGTCATTATTATCACCTGGGCTGTTATTTACTTCGGAAACTCGAAATAAAAAATAATCGTCTATCCGGCGTACAGCGTAAACTTCGCCCTCTTCGACCTCCCGGCCGGAATCTTCCACAATTTCGCCTTCCTCGAATCGCTCCCGGACCTGTGCCTTTGTCAATATGCTTTCAAAATCTAATCCACCTTCGAAGAAAGCCAATTGAAAGGGTCTGTCATCCACCATATTCGTATCTAATGTAGCGATCCGCTGTCTCCAGCTTCCGTCGGAATTATTACCTAAATCTACAATTTCAGCAGTATTATCACTGGCTCCGGTTCCTGTTCCAGATTCCAGATCTAAACCGCCGGTGCTGTCTGATTTCTCAGCATTTTCCAAAACGCCTGAAATTTCGACAACATCTTTCACGAAATAATTTAATGAGGCTCTTGAAGCATTTTCATCAGCGTCTGCGATCTCTACTTCCAATAGATAATCACCTCCCAACTCAGGCGCTAGTATCATAACATCCATGTCAAAAGATTGTGCGATTGAGCTCTCCGGATCAATAGTCAATTGGGTTGCTGGAGACAAGCTATCATTGACAAACAAACGCGTAGTAAAATTGCCGAGACGTTCATCGTTTTCGAAAAAACGGACATGTTCCATGGGGTTCGTACCAGCCTGCCCCTGAACAGAGATGCGGATCGTATCACCAGGTAATAAAATAGTGCCATCTACATTTCCGTCATCGGATATTGTGACTTGAGGGTTATCCACATCAACAACGGAGGGTCCATCATCGTCGGAACAAGCCGAAACGAAAAATAGAGCGACCGCAACAAATAGAAATAGGGTATTCTTGAGCATGTTTTACAACTTTTATAAAGGATGATTTCATACAAATATAACGAGATTTATAATAAACAAATGAAATATGCGACAGGAATCCAGCTTAAAAGCATCCAATTGGGTATTCTTTTGGGCCTTTGGCTAAATCAAATCGTGAATTCCCTGTTCTCATAAATGCATTTTCCGTCGGCAAAAATCTGCCCCTTCTGGCTCATATCTGCAATCATATCCCAATGCACAGAAGATTCATTTTTTCCGCCCGCCTGCAAGTAAGACTGACCGATAGCCATGTGTACGGTTCCACCGATTTTTTCATCAAAGAGAATATTACCCGTGGTCTCCTTAATATTATAGTTGGTTCCAATAGCCGCTTCACCAAAACGACGGGCGCCGGGCAGTTGAAATATTTCATCGAGAAATTCCTGCCCTTCTTCGGCTGTCCATTCCTGAATATAACCTTGTTCCACTTTCAGCGTACATCCACGTACCCTATGGCCCCGAAATACAGTGGGCAGATCAAAATGAATATAGCCTTCTACACTATCCTCTACCGGAGAAGTGTAAATCTCACCCGAGGGCATATTTGTCCGTCCGTCTGAATTAATCCACTGCCGTCCTCGCGTGGAGAAACGAATATCAGAACGCGCATTCAGGTATCGAACCTCTGAACAACCATTCAAATAATCGACTATTCGTTGCTGCCGGTGCCGGACGTCCAGCCAGGCTGAAACGGGATCCGATTGGTCGAGCTGACAAGCTGTGAAGACAAAATTTTCGTAGTCGCTCAAGGCCATCCCGGCCATTTGAGCGGCGGCTTGGGTAGGAAACTGGCACAAAGAGCGCTTGAGACTTCGATCGGCCGTCCGTTTGAAATACACTTGATTTATGGACTCCATAGCTCGGGACCGCAGTTCTCTCTTATCTGCCTCTCCCCCATTTGTCTCCCTCAGGTTATAAGGCGCACGAATATGCAAGTAAGCCTCAAATTCATTCATCGCAGTTTCATAGAATGGAGATATGTACTCCAGTTGGTGTTTTTCCGCCTTATCATTGTAGATTTTCATTTGCTCTGAAAAGCTAAATAGAACGTGAGGGTGGCCACCCGCCTGCAGGCACCGCGCATATAGAGGTCGAACCAATGGCTCTGCCAGAAGAGTCGTTTTAATCAAAAGTCTATCGCCTTTCTCAATTTCCAGACAATAGTCAATAAGAAGCTGAGCATATTGATCCCAAATGGGCGCTTGAGCATGTAGCATTAAAAGAAGTTTGTTTTGTAAGGGTATCTTATTTTGTACTGTTCCTCGATCATAGCTCCCAAGATGGCGCGCATGCGATCCATATTCTCCTTTGTCAGAGCGGACACAAATACACAGGGGCTGTCATATTGGTGAATGAGCTGTTGTCTCAGTTCAGTT
>JAWLFI010000253.1:0-3010 GCA_041685645.1 Saprospiraceae bacterium
CCCAGCTGTTTAGTAGCCTTCTGTTGTTTTTTCTTGGGTTCGCTACATTGTTGGGATGGATGTGATCTGATGGAAAATCCAAATTTTTCTTTACATCGCGTCACGAAATACAGCTTCAACATATTGAGGGATTTTGATGAGAGCTTACTACAAGTTATATCATCAGCGGCAGGAGATCGCGGAGGGGGGGAGTATTCAGCCAAAAATGCAAGCATTTTTTGACCTTTGGGTCCATGATTTTACTCTGAAAATTCTATTTTTTCATTAAGAAAATGATTTTACCACTTCTGGTAAAAAAATACTCAATTCCGAGGGCTACCCCTCTATTAAGTAATACCAGACCATCGCCATGTCTAAATCGGCAAAAGATTAATTATAAGGTTTTGGAATTATGTTGTTCAACATTCATTATCATATAGTTAATGAATCCTGCGGATTTAGCTTTCTGTCTTTAAAATTGGGTTCTAATTGGTCATTTCAATGTGTGTATATAGCACAAGGTCTTTTGAGAGTATTGAAGTCTTGGCTTGGTCGAGCTGCGAATCCCCTCAATTCCCGCCGTTCTGCCAAACTTATCTATATCGCTCAATAAGCGGTGCTGCAGTCGCAGGTGAGATTATCGGAATAGTTTTGTTTTTTGAGCAAGTAGCCTTTTCGATAGGGGTAGCCGCCGCCCATGCCGAGGTTTTCGTTGGAAATGGTGTAGAGGCAGTCGAATGAGATGACGCTTTTGCCCTGGCTGAGGTCATTGGGATCGCAGAAGGGATTTACAGTGCTTTCGCAATTGGTTTGGGTGAGGTCGCCGAGTACGTGATCTAATACGTGCTTGAGATCGATTTCGAATTCGGAGATCAGCTCGGAATCTACATCGGTGGCATAGCGGCCGACGGGCTCACCCTTGCGAACAATAGAGTCGGGATAGATCAAAAAGCGGTCGATGAAAAAGGAATATATCGTGGCTACTCGTTTGAATTTCGGATTGTCTTCAAAGTCGAGAGAGTCGAATGAGGGCGTGAATGTTTTTGACTGTTTATCAAAGTAGGTGGGGGACAGTGGGGTCTGCTCGGTATCTACCCAAATCTCATTTGTGAGGTATTCAAAGGCGATGAGTACGCGACCGCGACCAATACCGGAGGTGTCGCTTTTAAAGCATTTCATTCGGACGTCAGCCTCCTTGGCCAGGTAGTAAATGCCGGGTTTTCGGTTGGCCGGGAGTGGGAGTTTGTAGGGTTCATTCAATTCCCACTCTCCCTCGAAGGCGCTACAGGGGCAGAAGGACTGAACCTGGGTCCCCCGAAGATAAGGAGAGTGAAAATCTGCGTTGAAATTTCGGTCGAAAAATGGAGTCAAAGGATGCAACCCACTGAGCGATTCTTCAACGGGCGGTGGAGCAGAAAGTCGGCTAATGGCAAAGTAAAGTAATGCGATAATAATGAACCCTCCAATCCAATATGAAACTATTCGATTTTTGTTCCGGGTTCCCTTCATTGTTTTCTGAATCTCTCGGAGCTTTTCGACAGCCTCTTTCTTTTCCTCCCGGTTTTTTTTCTCTTCTTTGAGTCGTTGAACATTTTTTGTTGCTCTGACATACATTCCTTCCGTAGCCGTGCCATATAAAAGCTTACTAAATTGGCTCGGGCTCATGCACATTTCCTTAGCAATTCGCCCAAAAGAAGCGTTTCCAAATCGAGAAGTATTGCGTTCCCATGCCCCATAGTGCGTCTCTAATTCTGCAATAAACCGATCTGTAAACTTGTTTTCCATTTTGTGTAAAATCGTGTAAAAAGGTGTAAAATAGTGTAAAAACTATACTTTACGAAATTAAAATATTTGTTTTTGTGGATTATCCATATACCTTTGGTGATGTCGTTTTGAGTGAATTATGCGATTTTGTCGCAAATCACTGCCCTAAAGTTAACAATAAATTAGCCTTAGGTTAAAATATAAACACCTGAGTTCATTCAGGTTCTATAGAATGCTAAAGTAGGAAAGACATGACAACGTGAAAGCCTTCAAAAAAATGGATGTTGATAAACAAGCGAAGCGGCTTGGGCTGATTCTCGGTCCTGCTTTATTTGCTTTCATTATCATATTTTTCCAGCCTGAGGATTTGAGTATTGAAGGAAAATACGTTTTGGCTACCACGGCCTGGATTGCCATTTGGTGGACACTCGAGGCGATTCCGATTTCAGCGACGGCCTTACTTCCTATTTTGTTATTTCCCCTATTGGGAGTATTGGATGTAAAAGCCACCACATCTTCTTACGGGCACCCTTATATTTTCCTCTACATCGGCGGTTTTGTATTGGCCATTGCTATTGAGCGATGGAATTTACATCGCCGCATTGCACTAAACATTATTAAGGCGATTGGTTCGAATCTAAAGTTCATTATTCTGGGCTTTATGGTGGCGACAGCCTTTTTATCGATGTGGATTTCCAATACGGCGACTTCCGTTATGATGTTGCCCATTGGAATTGCCATTGTCAAGCAATTGGAGGACTTTCCATCAGAGGACAAGCCCGATAGTCTGATGTTTGGCAAAGCCTTGATGCTTTCCATTGCTTACAGTGCGTCCATTGGCGGAATTGCTACTTTGATAGGTACACCACCGAATTTGGTTTTTGCCGGTATCATGCAAGATGTGTATGATATCGAAATTACGTTTTCGAGCTGGATTATGATTGGCTTGCCTGTTTCTCTTTTGCTATTGGGTGTAAGCTGGTGGTACTTAACGCGATATGCCTTTGATTTGGGAGAACGCCATTTTCCGGGTGGGCGAGCTGAAATTGCTGCACAATTGCGCGAGTTGGGCAAAATCTCTTACGAAGAAAAAGCAGTGCTGATCGTGTTTATCGCGACAGCTTTTGCGTGGATTTTCCGTTCGGTAGTTCTAAATCTATTCATCCCAGCACTTGATGACACCATGATTGCCATTGCTGCGGCGATCATTTTATTCATTTTACCTGCCGGCCGGGGTAAGAACCGAAAGTTGATCCTCTGGTCTGAA
>JAWLFI010000071.1:0-7987 GCA_041685645.1 Saprospiraceae bacterium
AACTGGGTTCTTTTGTATTGCGGCTTGCATGGTCGCTAGCCATGAACTTAACACAGTTTGTTTCCGCCCTGTGTCTCATAACTGCTTCAAGCTGAACGGCAAAGTGGCTTGAGTATCTCTTTCATGATGCTACTGGGTTTTTAACATTTTTAAATGACGTACACCTCATGGCATAGCAAGGAACGAAACTATTTAATTATCAGTCCTTATACTGTGACTTTTCAGTTTTTGCAAACTAAGGCCAAATCGTTTCATCATGACATTAAACTGGCGGTTGCCTAATAACTTGATTCTAAACCAACTTGCTTTTTAGCCTTCCGTTTGGCGTAATAAAGTGTTAGAAACCAACTTGGCAACACAAAGAACAGTCCAAAAAACACCCATTCATTAAATATGCTAGTCAAAAAAAACCTCTCTTGAAACAAAGCCTGCTCCTGCACTACAAGCACTCCAATTAATACATCTGTAGCTAATGCGCCAACATAATTCAAAGAAAGCTTATTCCCGTTTCTATAATGAACCAAATACAGCTGATAATTCGCAAATGTCAGCACTAGAAAAATCATGCCATAGATGAAAATCGATGCGAATGTTACTAAAATAACCATGGACAAATATACAAAAAATATTTCAAATAAAATCTAAAAAAACATCTAGAATAACCCTTAAGTTTTTAAACAAAGGGTCTTATGAAAATCGTCGATTAATTTTAACTCGCTGGTTTTTGAGTATTTATAAATTAAATCATATTGTTATTTAATTCCCTTTCCACTTTATTCATAAAAATAAAAATTTATCCCATTTTGATCCCCATTTTATGAATCGTAGGGATAATCAGCCAGTTTGACTAATAGCGGATTGGATTTTGAATCAATTATTAGGTTCTCAAGCCAAACCTGATAAAGAGTCGTATTGTTTATCATTACTACTTCAAGCTTTTCAGGGCTGGAAATTGATTGAGATGGGATTTTACGAAAATCATAGCAACCGATCAAGTATTCGTTTGTAGGGATAACCTCGAGCAAATTAAAATAAATTCTCCTAGCGGTTATTCTTACCCAGGCGGACACTTTTATCATGTATGAGCGAGTGGAGTTCTTCAACATATAACTCTCTGAGACCTAACCCTGTGGCATCATCAAGGTTTGCACCTACCGCTCAAGTGGCACTGAAGTCTGCGGCTGTAACATTTCATTTACCCCTGGCATTGGCGGAAAATGCAAAATTTACCGCAAAGACGCGGAGAACGCTAAGACTCTCTCTTATTTAGTTCTCTTGGACATTGCTCTTTGCGAACTCACGCCAAGACATCATCAAAATTTGCGACTTTCGCTCAAGTGGCGTTGACGTTTGCGGTTATTACATTTTATTCACCGCAGAGAAGTGGAGTACGCAAAGATTTTTTTACGTACTGCACTATTATACAAGGTGCTTTGCCAGCGGTTTCGAAAAGGGTGCAAGAACCACCGATCTTCCGCGGTAGCGATGCGCAGCAGGCCCGACCGAAGGGAGGGAGATCCGGCCCTGTGCGCAGCGGGGCCAGCAAGGGCCGGAGCCGAGTGAATAACGAGCTGCGAAGCGTAGCGCCCCCGTCCTCGAGAGCGCTCCGCGCTCCTCGGGACGGGGGACCGCCCAAAAACAAAAATAATCTTAATCCTTATTGGCTAGCTGGCCACATGCGGCGTCAATGTCTTTGCCTCTGGACCGACGGACGGTGACCATAATGCCCTTTTTGCGCAAAAAGCCGGCGAAGCGATCGAGCTGATCTTCGGAACTGGCAGAAAAGTCGGCACCGTCAATGGGATTGTACTCGATAATATTGATGCGAACGGGAAAGCGCTGACACCACCGGAGGAGTGCCCTGGCGTCATCTATACTATCGTTAAAGCCCTGAAAAGCAATGTATTCATAGGAAATCCGATTGCCCGTCTGGGTGTAGTAGTAGGACAAGGCATCCATGAGTTCGTCGAGATTATTACTTTCATTGATGGGCATGATGCTATCGCGTTTATCGTCCGTTGCCGCGTGAAGGGAAAGGGCCAGGTTGACCTTGGACTCATCATCGGCGAGGCGGCGGATGGCCTTGGAAATGCCGGCGGTACTGATGGTGATGCGCTTTGCGGACATACCGAGACCGTCCGGGGAGCTAATACGGTCGATGCTTTCAATGACCTCTTTGTAGGCGAGCAGGGGTTCTCCCATGCCCATATACACGATATTGGTCAGGGGATGGTCGTAGGTAGCTTCACACAGGGCATTGACCTTGCGGACCTGATCTACGATTTCTGCCGCTGTGATATTTCGCTCGCGCTTCATGGTACCGGTGGCGCAAAAGGAACAGGAGAGACTGCAACCGACCTGAGAAGATACGCATACGGTAAATCTCTGATCTTTGGGTACGGGAATGAGGACGGCCTCTATGAGGTGACCGTCGTGGAGGCGATACCGCACTTTAATGGTTCCGTCATTACTGTGCTGGATGATGTCCTGCTCTATGGGCCGTATATCGTAGTGTTCGTCGAGTTGCTCCCGCAGGCTCTTTGACAGATTGCTCATTTCTTCAAAACGGGCTGCGCCTTTTTGCCACAACCACTGGTCAATTTGTTGGGCGCGAAATTTGGCTTCGCCCCATTCTTCCATCTGCTGCTCCCAATCGGGGAGACTCCGTGCTCTTGCATCTTGTTTCATAAGTGCAAAATTACTGTTTTTGTGGCAAGTAAACCGAAGAGTAGAGAGAAATCTCAGGATTCGGGGACTCATGGTCAATTAATATTCGTAAATGTGGTACATTCCTATATATTTGTAAAAAATTGGTCGATTGAAAGTTTACCGGGATTATAAAAAGTGGCGCTGGTATGTAGCGGCAGCGGCAGCCTTGATCGTGGGTATCAGTATTTGGTACACCTCCTTTCTGGTGGAGCGACTGGAAGAGAGCGAGCGCAACAAGGTGGAAATTTTCAAATACTCCGTACAATCGCTGGCCGAAGCCGGCACGGATGATCTGGATCAGGATATCACTTTGCAATTCGAAGCCAGCATCCGAGCGACGGAGGGCATCCCCATGATTTTGGTCGATGAGGCAGGTAAAATCAGTGGCGCTTACAATTTTCGAGATAGTTTGAGCGAGGAGGAGACAGAGCGCTGGCTAAAGAAAATCAAGGCGCAGGGACCGGATCCCATCATCAACAATGACCCCTATGCCGGCTATGCCAAGTACATTTATTACACCCAGTCCCGGACTTTGCAATGGCTCTCCTATTTCCCGATCATTCAGGTGTTATTACTCACGGTCTTTATCGCTATCAGCTACATCGGACTGCAGGCTTCCCGCAAGGAGCAACAAAACAGGATTTGGGTGGGGATGGCCAAGGAAACAGCCCATCAGTTAGGCACTCCCATCAGCGCAATCATGGCCTGGTTGGAATTATTGAAGAATATGGAGGTCAAAGATGAAGAGGTCCTCAGTATTCTGAGCGAATTAGAAAACGACGTGGGCCGCCTGGAATTGATCGCGGATCGATTTTCCAAGGTGGGATCCCGACCGGAACTGAAGCGAACGGACCTCCGCCAATCTCTGGAAAAGATCATGGGCTATATGCAAAAACGAGCACCGAAAAAGGTGAGGATTTCCTATCAGCGGCCCGAGCGGGAAATTCCGGTAATGATGAATGCACCCATTCTGGAATGGGTGATTGAAAATTTGATTCGCAACGCACTGGATGCTCTGGAGGGTGAGGGAATGATAACTATAGATGTCATAGATTTGGAGGGAGAAGTGCAAATAGATTTAGCCGATACCGGAAAAGGGATTCCTTCTCACCAGCACAAAGATGTGTTCAAGCCCGGCTTTTCTACCAAAAAGCGCGGCTGGGGGCTCGGGCTTTCTTTGGCCAAACGCATCATAGAAGACTATCACCGCGGACAAATTTTCGTCAAAAAGTCGGCTCCTGGGGAAGGAACGACTTTCTGTATCGTTCTACCGAAAGCGGAATCTGTACAGCTCGGTTTATAAACAACACTTTAGCAGCTGGGCTGCTACTGATGCTGCGAAAAGAGGTCAAAAGAATGAATTAGAGATAATGCAAAATAAATACCGAACTTTTTACCTTTGTCACTCTTAACTAAGATGTGATAAAACGAAACAACACGCAAAACAACTAATTTTCAGTATATGAAAACCACACTAGAGTCTTATAACATCCATAACGCCACAGAATATTGGAATCTCAGTCCGGAAGAACTCGTAGAACATACGATAAAGAAGGATTTGGGGGTTTTGACTGACACCGGTGCCATTGCCATAGAAACGGGCAAGTTTACCGGGCGATCACCCAAAGACCGATTTATCGTCAAAGATGACTACACTGCGGATACCGTAGATTGGAACAACATTAACATGCCTTTTCCATCAGATAAATTCGACCAATTACAACAAAAGATGGTCGAGTACATGAGCGGAAAGGAGTTGTATGTGAGAGATGCCTATGCCTGCGCTGACAAAGCACATGCTTTGACATTGCGCCTGGTTTCGGAATATCCCTGGAGCAATCAATTCGCCTACAATATGTTTTTGCGGCCCACGGCAGAGGAGTTGAAAACGATGGATCCGGAATGGACCATATTGAATGCACCGGAATTCATGGCCGACCCAAAAGTGGATGGCACGCGACAGGAGAATTTTGCCATCATTAATTTCGCGAAAAAAATGATTCTCATTGGTGGAACGGGCTACACCGGAGAGATAAAGAAAGGAATTTTTTCTGTATTGAACTTTATTTTACCCCATGAAAAGAAGGTGTTGAGCATGCACTGCTCTTCCAATACGAATGAAGCGGGTGATACAGCGATCTTTTTTGGCTTGTCGGGCACGGGAAAGACCACCTTGTCAGCAAATGCCGACCGCCTACTCATTGGAGATGATGAGCACGGCTGGTCCGATGATGGCGTTTTTAATTTTGAAGGCGGCTGCTATGCCAAGGCTATCGACCTGAGCGAGGAGAAGGAACCGGAAATATACGGTGCCATCAAACACCGCGCTATTCTGGAAAACATCGGATTTTTTGAGGGGACGCGAACGCCCAACTTTGCCGATGACAGCATAACGCAAAATACGCGCGTATCTTATCCGATTGATCACATTGAGAATGCCAAGTCCGTATCCATAGGGGGACATCCCAACAATATATTCTTTTTGACATGCGATGCCTTTGGGGTATTGCCTCCCATCAGCAAATTGACGAAAGGGCAGGCCATGTATCATTTCATCTCAGGGTACACGGCGAAAGTTGCTGGGACTGAGGAAGGCGTAGATGAGCCCCAGTTGACGTTCAGTGCTTGTTTTGGCGCTCCATTCCTTCCCTTGCACCCGACGACTTATGCCGAGATGTTGGGAAAGAAAATGGATGCTCACGATGTCAACATTTGGCTGGTCAACACGGGTTGGACCGGTGGTCCGTATGGTACGGGGAGTAGAATTAGTTTGAAGTACACGCGCGCCATGATTAATGCGGCCTTAAATGGCGTGCTGGAAAAAGAGCAATTTCAGGCGGATCCCATTTTTGGACTTCGCATTCCCGTCAAATGCGAGGGCGTGCCCACAGATGTACTCAATCCCAAAAACACCTGGACCGACCCCGTCAATTACAACAAAAAAGCAAAGGCTCTGGCGCAGTCCTTTATTAAAAACTTTGAAAAGTATGCCGCTCAAGCCGATCAGGAAATTTTAGACGCCGCGCCGAAAGCATAATTTTAGCTGCTTTTAAGTGAAAAATGAGGGAAACTGAGCAGAGATGACCCAAGTGGGGAGATTCATTTATCGCTATGCATTGTTGGCTGAATGACAATCAGTTAACACCATAGACTGGTAAATTTCATCACAATCCCTTAGTTTTTTCCATCGAAAAAGCCACAATTTCTTTCCTTTGGCTTATTTTTTGCTTCTACATTTGATAAAAGATTGATATCTTTGCCAATAATACTCATTAGGCGTTAGTTTCTATGAATCAAATGGTTCTACTTTTTATCTTTGTTGGAGGGGCCCTCCTCGCGACGGGTTGTCAATCCAACTCAGACAATGATCGCATCATAGAATGGGCCGAGGCATCGAGAAAGATTGATTGCCAGATGGATGGTTTAGAGAAGACGTCGAGTAAAATGTGGGACAAAACTAACCGCGAACTGGAAAAGGCATTGCCCATGGATATTCTGGAATACGAGAAATCCAATATGTTAAAGGTCCGGAACGCGGAATTACTTCGCATGTTTGAGACTTATCAAGAGATGGAGGGTCCGATCAAGGCGAAGGTGGATCTCACGGAAAAAATGGACTTTGCCATGGCAGATTCCATGCGAGTGTTGCAGCAAAAACAAAGAGACTATTCGGATAGCATTCGAACGGCACTCATGGAAATAGAAGCTGACAATACAAAAACGAAATTACAAGAAAAGATCAAAATGATCAATAATATAGCGTGTAGTAAAATATTACAAGATGATTAACTCAAAACTACTTATTGGTTTATTTGCCCTAGTATTATTCCTGCAAGCATGTAGAGAGGATGCTCCATTATTCGAGGAAGAAGACGACGACATCAAAGAAGTCCTCGACCCTCAGGATCTGGATTTTCATATCGCCCGGGATTGGATGGATTTGCAATTGGAAGTAGAAAGATACACGCCCGGATACCGCCCACCCACAGCGGCTCGCTCACTTGCCTACACCGCTTTAGCGGCCTATGAGGCAGTAGCTCCGGGAACAGACCAGTATCGCTCCATACAAACTGAATTTAGCGTATTGGAAATTCCCACTATTGATCCCGATTTAAGATACAATTGGGAGATTGTGTTAAACGCTTGTTATTCCGAGTGTTTGGGGTATTATTATCCCACTGCGCCTACAGCACAGCAATCTGCCATGTTACAAATGGAACGCGCCTGGCGTACCCAGCTAGAAGAGAAAGAGGATGACCTCGAAGTGATCGAAAGATCCATAAACCGCGGTCGGGAAATCGCTGAAATCATTTACAATTGGTCGGCCAGCGATGAAAGAGGTCACGAGTCTTATCTCAAAAATACAGACCCGAACTACAGCCCACCGGAAGGACCCGGTTTATGGCAACCGACCTATCCCGATTATGCCGCAGCCCTTTTTCCCAATTTTGGCGAGGTGAGAACCTTCGCTGCCGGAAAAGATGTGAAGGTACGGGATCCCCTAACATACAGTGAAGAACCCAGCTCGCAAATTTATGCGCAAGCACTGGAAACCATGAATTTGGTCAATGAGATAAAAGCCGGAGGCAGATATGAAGATAAATGGGTTGCTGAGTTTTGGAGTGATGACTGCCCCATTCTGACCTTTACTCCGGCCGGACGATGGATTGCTATCACTTCACAAGTGTTGGAACGCAACGATATCGATCTGGCAAAATCACTTTATTCCTATGCAAAAGTAGGCATTTCACTCTCCGATGCAGGGGTCCGTTGTTGGGATGAGAAATATCGAATTAATTATTTGCGTCCCATAGATTACATTCATGAAGTTATGGGTGAAACGGATTGGAACACCATCATGTGTCCCGATGGTTCCGGACAATACTTTACGCCCAACTTCCCTTCTTACCCTTCCGGTCACGCCACTTTTGCGGCGGCCGCGGCTGAAGTGTTAAGAGATATCTATGGTAATCACTTCCCATTCACTGACCGCTGTCACGAGAGGCGGACTGAATTTTTAGGCATGCCCCGCTCCTATCAGAGTTTTGAGGAAATGGCTGAAGAAAACGGCTACTCCCGAGTACCCCTTGGTGTTCATTTCCGCATGGATTCCGAAGCCGGAGTAGATTTGGGTAGAAAAGTGGGACGTGAAGTCAATAAATTGAAGTGGCATAGGTAGCTCCGAGAGGCTTATGCTTAAAACGCTCTTCTTTAGAAAAAGTCTGTTCAGTGCCAGTAACTTCGGTTAGTCTGATTGGATGGTCTAAGGTCTAAGGTC
>JAWLFI010000071.1:8087-12281 GCA_041685645.1 Saprospiraceae bacterium
CCATTCCTCCTTTTCATAATCCTATTCTACTTACAACCAGCCAAACAAACTCAATATGGCGAGCGCCACCGCCAAAATCAATAGGATATAAGCCACTTTATTGATCGCGGGATAGCGGACGGCATAGCGAGTGGTCAGTGCCCCGCCAATCAATTGCCCGATGCCAATCGTTAATC
Source organism: Saprospiraceae bacterium (assembly GCA_041685645.1). Classification (GTDB taxonomy): domain Bacteria; phylum Bacteroidota; class Bacteroidia; order Chitinophagales; family Saprospiraceae; genus JAWLFI01. The sequence continues at coordinate 8,264 of JAWLFI010000071.1, forward strand.
CGATTTCCCAATGCACCAATCCCTGCCAGGCAAAAATCCCAATCGCCACCATGGTGTACAGTGCAACAACCAAAACTTTTATGGCATTCGCTTCCAACAAAGTATAACGGGCACCTAGGACCGCAATGGCCAGGAAAAACAAGCCCATGCCCATCTGAATAAAGCCCCCGTAAAAGCCCAGTAGCAACAATCCCCCATACAAAAGAGGACGAGGCCAGGATGCCCCGGCACTCTGGGGTTGAATCCACCGCTTGGGATGGATGAGCAACAATAAAAACATCAATACTATCAAATACTTAAAAACGAACATGAATTGCTCGTTGCTCACGTAGAGCGCAGTAATAATGCCCGCCATCGCTCCGGCAGAAACCCAGGCAATCGGTCGGCCGTGAGCCTTCCAGTCCAAAACTCCGGCCTTTTGAAAAGTATAGGTAGAAATCAATGTCTGAAAAGCAATCCCAATGCGATTGGTCCCATTGGCGATATTGCCGGGCAGTCCCATGACCTCGGTTAGGATCGACAGGGTAATCGCCGATCCATTGCCGGCGAGGGTATTGATGACACCCGCCAAAAAACCACCCACGATCGCAATGATGATCTGATAAATCTCCAAAAGTTATTCTCCTTTTCTTTCCTGACATAATTCCACCAAAACCCCGCCTGCACTCTTTGGGTGAATAAAGCAAATCCACTTATTGTCCGCACCGGCTTTGGGCTCGTCATTCAGCAATATAAAGCCCTCCGCTCGCAAGCGATCCATTTCCGCTCTAATATCATCTACTTCAAAGGCGATGTGATGCATTCCCACTCCCTTACGCTCTACAAATTTTGCAATGGGACTGTCAGCCTGAGCAGCGGCCAACAATTCGATTTTTGTGTGATCCTCAATAAAAAAAGAAGTGGTCACCCCCTCACTCTCTACCTCTTCAGATTTATAAGGAACGCGTCCCAGCAGTGAAGTAAAAAGTGCATTCGCCGCTGCCAGATCCTCTACAGCAATACCGATATGTTCTACGCGTCGCACCATAATTTATTTTTTTTACAAAGATAACTGATACTCACCGAATATCAGCCGTACAATTGTTCCACAAACAGTTCGGGAAAGCGGTCCGGCGTGCAGGCGAAAGCCGGAATATCCAATTGAGCTACGGCCTGAGCCATCTCCGAAGAAAAATAGGGCTGTCCCTCGTCCGAAAGATTGAGAAACACCTGAATGTGCACACCCATCGATTGCAGCCGTGCAAATTGCCCCAGCAAAGCTTCCCGCGAGCCCCCTTCGTCCAGGTCACTAATCACAAAAAGATAGGTATCCCGCGGCTGATCCACCAGACTCTCCGCATAACGCAGCGCCTTTGAAATATGCGTTCCCCCACCCAATTGACTCGCAAAGAGCAAACCAATCGGATCGTCCAATTCGTCGGTCACATCCACCACCGAAGTATCAAAAAGCACCATTCGCATCGACAGCGACCGAATGCGAGCCAACACACAAGCGTAGATACTCGCATACACCACCGATTCCGACATCGACGCCGACTGATCCACCAATAAAATGATATCCTTCAGGCCGCGCTGTTTGTGTCCAAAAGAGAACCACTGCTCAGGAACGATCGCCTGAAGATCCCTCTGATAGTGCTTGAGATTCGCCCGTATAATGCGATGCCAGTCCAGAGCATTCGGATTTTTGTGGGCCCGGTGCACACTCCGATGCAAGCGCCCCTGCAAAGCCTGCAGCATCAGCGGTTCCAATCGTTCCTCCAGCTCTTTGACCACCCCGCGCACCAACTGCTCCACCGTGGATCGCACCTCATCCGGTAGCGCCTCCTTCAGCGATAAAAGTGTGGCGATCAGATGCACATCCGGCGTAATTGCCTCCAACACCTCCGGCGCAGATAAAAAGGACTCTATCCCATGTCGATGCATCGCATCCTTTTGCATCATCTGAACTACGGGAGTCGGAAAATATTTCTGAATATCCCCCAACCAACGATGTAAATGTGGAGCAGAAGCCGAGAAGCCCGCCTTTCCCGGCGATCGATGGTACAATTCCATCATCACCTCAGCCATGCCCCGCTCCTCAGCACTCAGATCCCCTGCGCCCGCTTCTTTCTCCGACAACTGCAACATCAGCCGCCACCTCGCCAGAAGTTTTTCCTCATTTTCCATACCCCAAAGATATCACTTTCACAAAATCGAATCCCAAGACCGGTCTATTCTCTACTTTTTATTTGGGTGTATCCTCGAGGGTCCTTTCGCTCCGCTCAGGACAAGGCCCTTCGGGCGCCTCGAGGTCGGGCTATCCAGGGCTCCACTGATCGTTCGGTCCTTCGCCACTCATCGTGGCTCGGACGCCCTCGCCTGCGGCGGGGCCCCTTCCTATCCCTTACACGGGCGGCACAACTTATCTTGTGAGCACCGGGAAACAGTCTGTCTTTTCTGCTATTTTCTGAAAAAATCAAAAGAGATTTGTACATTGTTCTATTCATTCAATACAATACCATGCAGTCATCCTTCCTTTTGTATGCCCTCATTTTCATCCTAGCCGTCGCCGGTGTTCACTGGAGCTGCGAATCCGGCAGTTCCGGTTCCTCCGAAACCGCTTCGGCTGACACCTCTGCTCAGAGAAAGACGAGTATAGCTGATATAGAACGGGAGATCCGGCGACATATAGAAGAGGTGGTAGAGGAGGATGGGTATTTTACCCTGGACACCGATACTCAAAATCTACAATTGCAATTGGTGCGCGTACATACCGAGTACTTATCCGTTTTGGACACCAACGAGTTTTTTGCCTGCGTAGATCTGGCCACTTCTGATGGGGATGTGTACGACGTGGATTTCTTTTTGCGTGGCACTGCAGAGAATATGTCCGTTACCCGAAGTGATTTGCACAAACTCAACGGCAAGCCGTATTACAGTTGGAAGCAAAAAGAAGATGGCAGTTGGACCCAGGTGCCCACAGAGGGTGCCTCCTCGGAGCTATTGGGTGTCATCGAAGGAGAAGATCGCTTTCAGTTCACCTATGCTGTAGTCCTGCCCGAATGGGAAGGAGAAGCATCGATGTGGTTACCCCTGGCCTCCTCCGACTCCTTTCAGGACATTACAGTGAAAGAAATAGAAGGCCCGAAAATAAATTGGGAGCAGCGAAGAGACTCCGCCTGGAACAATAAGTATATGTATGCGAGCCTTGGCGATCGCTATGTAGGTGATACCATCCGGATCACATACGAGGTTGTGCGACGAGAAAAGAGTGCCTATCCCGCGAAGGATACAGTCCTTACTTCCTATTTAGGTCCCACTCCATATCTCCCCGTCGGAGGCATGTTTGAATCTCTGGCCCGGGAAATCACCGAGTCCAGGTCTGCCCAAAACCCTTTGTCACAAGCCCGGGCCCTGTACGATTATATCAGCGACAGCCTCCGCTATGCAAAAGAAGGAACTTATGGAACGGCTGATGCTCAATATGCCTGCGATGCAAAGTCCGGGAATTGTACAGAGTTCCATTCCCTGTTTATTTCACTCGCTCGTTCGCTGGGTATTCCCGCGCGTTTTGCCGTGGGTGCGGCCATACCTTCAGAGCGCGATGAAGGCGGAGTTGACGGCTATCATTGCTGGGCAGAGTTTTACGCAGAGGGTCAGTGGTGGCCGGTGGACATCAGCGAAGCCAATAAGTATTCCGCTTTAGCTACCTACTATTTTGGACATCATCCGGCCAATCGCATCGAGTTGTCCCGGGGGCGGCAGATCCCTCTCAGCCCTAGCCCAACAGAGGGACTTGTGCCATTTTTTGCCTATCCGATATTCGAAGAGGAAGGCAAAACAATGTATCCTGAAACTCTATTCTCTTTCGAAAGGAAACATAAAAAAAGTCCGGGGAGTTAGCCCGGACTTTACATTAGGGTACCTCCGGAAACTGTTTTTTGATGCGAAGGTGAAAAACCATTTGCGTAATCAAGGCGCGACGAAGGAGCATAGCTCTAGCTATGCGACTGAGAAGCAACGCAGATATGAGCAAAAA
>JAWLFI010000072.1:0-12235 GCA_041685645.1 Saprospiraceae bacterium
TCCTTGCCACCTCTTGGCAAGCACACCCAAATAATTGTTCACTTTATTTTGTTTTTGCCACTGATCAACTTCAGATTCAGGCCAGTTGAGATCCAAACAGAACGGTCGGTAATACAATCCTTCCGCTGACAGTTCTATTGTATGAGAGTTTGTCAATTGGGCTAGAGAAAAATCCGTAGTGCGCTTCCGCTGCCCGGTTCCGCGTTGAAAGCGTTCAATTACCTGAACTTTTGTGGACTTAATCTTCTGATCTGATAAGGAGGATAAAACAAGAACCCCCTTTAGTTGTGACTGCCCTAAATTGATTTCCGGTGGCATTTCCACCTTAATTTTAACGCCTTCAATTCCCAGCCAGTTTTTTATATTTCTAATCACTATTTAGGGGCTAAATTTTCAACAAATCGATTGAGAAAACTGTCCTTTAAAGGTACGATAAAGGCATCTTGATATTCAGATTTAGATTTCACCAGAGGATTGACAAACTTTGTATCATCAGCAATCAAATGATCATCATAAGCCTCTTGCAGATCATAGTGGGAAATAATCTTCGGCTCATCGCCATCTAAATAAGTGTAGTTCAATCGGTCAAAGGCATCAAATGAATAATGTTGCCCCAGTTTTTTTATGAATCTCACACTACTATCAATGGAACATCCCGAGGCTGACGCCACATTTTCATCGACTAAAATAACGATATGTCGGTGAAATCGGATGTTGCTGGCGGCCTTCAATGAATCATTGTGCGCCGTCCAGTCCGCCAAAAACCTTTGCAAATCGTGATCTATTGACTGTGTTTCACTATCAGTTAAAAAACGATCTAAATTGTACACCCAGACTCTTGATGTTGCGGGTAAATCAGCGACTGAAGCAACCATATTTTCTGCTATTTAGGACCATTCATTATTATTCACAATCAACTCACTCAAGTCATAAACCATAACTTCATTTTCTTTATCCCTTCCACTGACTCCGTCTGTCATCATAGTCAGGCAAAAAGGGCAATTGGCAGCAATTACTTCAGCTCCTGTGTCCAAAGCTTCATCCGTGCGCTCCATATTTATTCTCCTATCTCCGGGTTCATCTTCTTTAAACATCTGAGCCCCACCGGCACCGCAGCATAATCCTTTCGATTTACAACGCTTCATTTCAACAAAGTCAGCATCTAATTCCTTTAACACAGATCGCGGCGCTTCGTATATTCCGTTCGCCCGCCCAATATAACAACTATCGTGATAGGTGATTTTTTTTCCTTTAAAAGTACCCCCCTCCTTCATCTTAATCTTGCCGTCATTGATCAAGTTTTGCAAAAACTGGGAGTGATGAATCACTTCATAGTCCCCGCCGAAATCGGGGTATTCGTTCTTCAAGGTATTAAAACAGTGGGGGCAGGTAGTTACAATGGACTTGACATTGTACATATTGAGCGTCTCAACATTTTGGATCGCCATCATTTGAAATAAAAACTCATTTCCGGCTCTCCTCGCCGGATCGCCGGTGCAGTTTTCCTCTTTCCCCAGTATGGCATAGTCGATTCCCACTTCATTGAGAATCGTCACAAAAGCCTTGGTAACTTTTTTCGCTCGATCGTCAAAACTTCCGGCGCAACCCACCCAAAAAAGAATTTCGGGCTCTTTATCCTTAGCTTTAAGTTCAGACATTATAGGTACATTCATAAACTTTGTTTTTTTAAACTTCCTTTGTCCATTCATCTCTATCATTTGGCATTTGCCAAACAGCTCCAGAGTTTTCTATACTCGTAAACATTGGTGTCCAATCCTTTGGTCCGGATGACTCTGTCAATACTTCATATCTCCTCATTTCCAAAATGGGCTCCAGAGGGTTAATTAAAACCGGACAAGCTTCTACACATGCATTACAAGTCGTACAGGCCGCCAATTCTTCAGAACTAATCCAATCGAACAAGGATTTACCATCGTCAAAATTATCCTTCGTCAATTCGACCCCCTCAGATTTTGCATCAGAAGCAATGTAGTCAGGATTTCCAGACCTGATTTTTGCTCCTACCTCCTCTGCACGATCGCGTACATTCATAACTATTTTCCGAGGAGATAGTTTTTTTCCTGTAATATTCGCAGGACATTCCTCAGTGCATCGACCGCACTCAGTGCAGGCATAAGCCCCTAAAATACTTCTCCAACTCAAATCCATTACATCTCTTGCACCAAACTCGGGAATCTCACCATCACTTGGCGGCTCTTCGTTGGAAAGCCCCAACATAGATTTAATCTCCGTTGTGATTTCAGGCATATTTAACATGCGTCCCCTTAAGTCCTGTCTGGCAAAATACGTGTTGGGAAAAGCCAGTAGTATATGTAAGTGCTTGGAGTAAGGTAAGTAAAGCAAAAATGCCATAACCATCAAAAAATGAAGCCACCAACCCGTTCGCTCAAGAAAAACTAGAGTTTCAACTTCCAGACCACCAAACAGGATAGGCCCCAAATTCTGAGAGATAAAAAAGGGGCCCGCTGACGGATAGTGCTCGGGATCTAACCCCTGTAAAATCACATCAGTCCCATTCATGGTGAAAATTCCTATAATGAGAAGCAGCTCTCCCAGCAGGATCAGGTTGGCATCGAGATGAGACCAGCCCTTCATTTCCGGCTTTCGGAAGCGTGGAATATACAATAAGTTCCGGCGTATCAAGAAGATCAAAGTGGCTACAAAGGCCAGAAGTGATAGAATTTCAATCGAATTTATAATGATGGGGTAGAGTATGCTTAACTTATCGGCAAAAAACCGGTGAACCCCCGTCAATCCATCAATGATTATCTCAATGAGCTCAATTTGAGTAAAAAGAAATGCGACATAGATAAAGAGATGGAAAACAGCCGGAATCCAATTCTTAAACATCTTCTTCTGTCCAAAGGCCACCAACAAAACATTGCGCCATCTGCGTCCGCTGGGACCGGCGACTTCCTCATCTTTTCCCAGCCGAATGTTACTTACCAACTGAGCATATTTTCGAAAGGCAAAGATTCCAACACCCAGCAGGACTAAAACAAAAATAATTTGCTGAATCATATTTTATATTTGTACGATCAATATAGTTTCATTTGCTGAATTTTCCAAATATACACTGTTGAGTCCCCGAAGAATATTTATTTTTACCCTATGGAAATAATGAATCACCACAAAATCAAGCAAAAAGTCACTCGCATGGCTTTTCAAATCCTGGAGCAACACCACAACAAAAGCCCTCTAATCCTGGCGGGAATCAATAACAACGGTCACTTTTTTGCCCAATTATTGTTAGACGCCCTTCATGGAATCGGTCGCGAAAAAATTGATTACCTCCGAATTCAAATCAATCCCGCACAACCGGACCCAAATACGATAAGTATTACCCCGGAAAAAGTGCCTCCAAATAGCCACATTATTATCGTTGATGATGTCGCGAACACGGGACGCACTCTATTTTATGCCTGCCACCCATTTTTGAAATATCTCCCCAGCTCCTTAGAAGCCGCCGTATTAGTGGATAGGAAACACAAGGCATTCCCAATAAAAGTCGATTATGTCGGCATGTCTTTGGCCACGACATTACAAGAGCATATTGACGTGCAATTCCAGGAAGGACAATATTCAGCCCAATTGCTTTAAAGTGTCTCACAAAAGCACGTTCCGAGCTATATCTTCGCCCGCGAAAGTCCCGATAATTCTCAGAACAACCATTTCCTCGCTGATTTCATGTAGCCCTTGAATAGGTCATTTGTGCAGATTGCTGAATCGATGAAAATTTGGTTTCCCTATTGCTTCAAGTTATTGGATTACATTATTTTTTATTTGGGCGTCACCCCTCCCCAAAATTGGGGAGCGGTCGCTACGGTCCAGGCTGTCGGTCCTGCGCCTCCCCGCTGGGCAGGCTTGGACCCATCCGCCGGCCGGCGGATGGCCTTACCCATCGCTGACGCGAATGTATCGATGTTGAATCGAACCTTCACATCTAGCGTGCAAGACAGCTTTGCAATTCATAGAACATCCTTTCCTTACCCGCATTATGCTGAGTTGCGATGTTCATTACACAGCTCGGTGCAAGGCCACTGCATAAGTACCCGAAAGACCTACCTGTATTCATCCTATGTTATCCGAATCAATAATCCCTTTAAATAATGATCCTCAGGATGTGTTGTGAGTACCGGATGATCTGCACCCTGAGAGAGCCGATGAGTAATTTGACCTCTTCTGCCGGAGGCAATAAAAGCAGAGGCAATCGTATTCTCAAACAGATGGGGCGATACAACTTTGGAACAAGAAAAAGTCATCAACCATCCGCCAGGCTTTATTTTTGACAAAGCCTTAGTGTTTAGCACTTTATATGCATTTACAGCTTTATGGCGCTTTTTGCGGTTTTTCGCAAAGGCCGGAGGATCAACTATCATAACGTCCGTTGTAAAGTCGCGCTTGAGGTACTCTTTTACATCTTCACAATAGGTTTGATGATTAGCTCCTTTGGAAACATTCAACTCCAGGTTGTCATTGAGCAAATCACATGCGGCAGATGAGCTATCGACACTCGTTACATCCGCAGCGCCCTGATTGATAGCATAAATACTGAATCCTCCGGAATAAGAGTACAGATTAGTCACATTTTTATCTTTCACCAATGTCCCCAGCAGAGACCTGCTTTCCCTTTGATCGAGAAAAAACCCGGTTTTTTGTCCACTGACCCAATTCACCTTGAATCGATGGCCATTTTCTTCAATAATTCTCTCCTCAACATCACCAAAGAGAAACTCATCCGGTGATGTCGTCGATTCCTTAGATTGCATTATGTTCGGGCGCTTACAATATATCGTGTCAATGTCGTCATCAATATCCAGTAAAGCGTTAGCTATACTCTGTCGGTCCTTCCACATCCCGGCTGAATGGGCTTCTACCACCACGGCATTTGAATATCGGTCGATAATCAGGCCGGGTAATAAATCGCCCTCTCCATGAACCCATCGATAGGCTGTAGTGCCCTCTCGAGGTAAGTGAAGTGCTCGTCTTAATAGAAGAGCTGAACGCAATCGGTCTTTATAAAAATCGGTATTAATTTCACGCGGGGCATACGACAATATCCTCACCATAATACTGGAATTCTGATAGTGACCTATCGCGAGGAACTCTCCTTTATGATTGTGTATTTCGATAATATCTCCATCTGAAATATCATGATCTGATGGAAGAATAGCACCTGAAAAAATCCAGGGATTTTTCCGCTGGATAATAACTTCTTTCCCGGGTTTAAGCTTAAGAGCTGGATATTGTTTCACTGAATAGTTTTAGTATGTCTTTCTTTCGGTTTTTAGCAGATTGATAACCACTTTCGAATAACTCTTGCACATTATTGGAAAAGAAAATGGGTTGTTCTCCCCGGATATCAGCAGTGATTAAAAGATCGCATAAATCTGCCCCCTGCTGCGCACTGCTGCTAATGGCAAGTTCAAAGGTACGAATCGCCAGTTTAAAGATGGAAGATATTTTTTCTTTGGGCATGGGTTCTCCCGGCACGAGGTTGAAACCAAGTAGTACGTCCACGGAATCCCGAATTCCTTGCGACGGGATATTATTGAGCAATCCGCCATCTACGTAAAGCTCTCCTTCAATTTCCACCGGACGAAATATTACGGGAATGGAGCAGGAAGCTTGAATGGTGGGATGTAATTCGCCGGAAGTAAAAATTTTTGATTGACCACTAGTGATGCATGAAGCAGAAATAGCCAGAGGATACTTGAGATCCTCGAATCGCTCAGCGTCTATATATTCCTTGAGTAATTCTGGCAATTTATCCAGCGCAGTCAATCCCAAAGAAGGCCAGCGGGGCTTGATCATAGAGAAGAGTTTGTGCTTCTTCGCGATCTCTAATATTTCATCGGGCTTATATCCCGCAGCGGCCAGGACTCCCACAATGCTACCCGCACTCGCTCCCGCAAAGAAAGTGGGTTGAATACCTTCCTCCTCCAGGAATTTGAGAAAACCAATATGTGCCACTCCTCGGATTCCTCCACCTGAAAGCACTACACCTACTTTAGTCATAACTTTTCTTAATACTGCGATTGAATATACACTCGTTGAGTAAAGACACCTTTCTGACTGTGAAGAGTCAAAAAATACAATCCGGGTGAAAACTGACCAACATCTATCAAGTCCTTTTGATTCGGAGAGTCCTTCAAATATACCCTTTGACCAAAGGCATTACTCAATGATAAACTTTGGGTAGATGTGGGAATATTTCTCACGGTCAATTGATGAGCCGTGGGAACTGGAAATACCTCAACTTCAGGATCCCAATTGAAATCGGTAGAAGTAACGGCGTCAAAATCGGTGGTGAAGGATGGAAGTAATTGGTACCCACTATCATAGGGCAAACTGGAATCAAACTGACCGCCTACAGCTGTCAGGATAAAAGTATCATCAAAGCCATTGGGCAACGGTGGCTCAGAAAGACCGGCAAGCTCAGTATTGGCATCTATGCGCACGTCATACACGATACCGTCCAGAGTTTCCACATCAAAATTAAAACTGCTCCCACTATCATCCCACTGATCCGGATCCACAAAATTAACTGGGACAGTCATCAGATACTGGGACTCATAAAATTCTTCCATATCGCCGTCCAGTAAAATCGGATCGAACAATTCGTTGCCCTCTGAAGAAAAGATAATGTTTTCGGCATTTATCTGGGTAAGCCCGTTAAATTGAGCAATCGTCCCTTCAACAGTCAACTCGTCACCTGACTGAGGTCTGTAACCACCAATGTCAGAAGGTCGGAAAACACCAATCCCATCTCCCAAAGAATCTATCAGGGTAAATATATACCCGTTTTCTCGGCGATTCGCTCCGTGAATGATGCCATGGAGACTACACTGCACTCCAATGGAATCGGCTACCTCCTCAATAGTATTGGTAGTTACCTCCCCAATGTTGTATGGGGGATAATCCTCTGGATCCATTTCCTCCGGCTCAACAGTAATCGTTCCGACCATACCTAGTGCTGCATGGGGATTGCATTCATAAGAATAAACGCCCACCTGATTAAAAGTAAAGCTAAAAGTCCAGGGAGCTGACTCTTCCGGACCTGAATAAAAACCCTCCGGATTATCTGGATAGCTAGACAATCGACCATCTACATTGTGACTTCCCTCGAGATTCTCCCACAAGACCACTTCCCCTTCAGTTATGGTTATGTCTGCAGGAGAAAACACATTGTTGGTAACTTCAATGCGGTGATCATACCGCTCTCCACAATCCGGAACATTTGCTGCACCCGGAGTACCTAAAATTTCTATCCCATCAACAACTACCCCTGTAGCTTGAGTTCCAATCCCCCAGGAAGAAGCCAGAGTATAATCATCATCGAGATCGCAAAGTTCGAGGGAAGGACCATTTCCATCCGGCTCAGAGGGCCAGGGGTCCCTATCGCCAAATTCTATAGAAAACACAGTGTTTCCCAAATCGTCTTGCATTTCAACGACCTCTCCTGAATTACTCAAAGCTCTGGCCTCCCATTCTACATCGGGTTCAAAACCGAATTGATTAGAAAAAGCGGCAGTATTACCCACGAGTACGATATAAGATTCCGCCGGAAAAGTAAACGCCTCAAAAGTCAATGTTAAGCCTTCACTAAAGCTATACCCCTCCATTTCGATGGCCTCACCTGAGGCATTATATAATTCGAGGTACTCCAATGAGTCCTGACCAAATTCAGGTGGGTTATATTGAATTTCTGTTGGAATAATTTGAGCTGTCAAAAGAGAACCCATATAGGCAGTGAAAAACAAAAATAGTAGAGTTGACTTCATGGCTGTTGTTTTATAAAAGATGCAACTAAGATACAAAGAATGAAATTAGGATTCAAGTATTTGAAGTCACTGTATCAACAAAGAAATAAGACCATTATATATTTGATAAAATAAATCTGAATTAACAATTGGATAACATATAAACACTATATTTGACCTAACAAACCAAAATTAAGTTTATGAAACATGTTTTACACAACAGATTTCACCGATGGATCGGTGTTGGCTTCGTTTTCATTTTTAGCTTGGGCACTTTGCTGGCTCAGGGTGTAAGTACTTCGGAAATACGAGGAAAAGTATTAGATGATGAGGGGATCGAACTCATTGGTGCAACGGTAGTTGCCACTCATCTTCCTTCGGGAACTTCTTACGGAACTTCCACTGATGCCAGTGGACGATATCGATTACCCAACGTTCGGGTAGGTGGACCTTACGAGATTAGGTCCTCTTATACAGGCTATGAAGAAAAGACGCGTTCGGGAATTCAATTGAATTTGGGTGAACCCTTTACTATCAATTTCAAATTGGGAGAAGCTTCTTTTGAGTTAGAGTCGATTGAGGTAGTGGCCAAACGTGGAAGTTCCGGTGAAAATGCCGGTACGGGAACCTCTATTGGTAATGAAGCCATTGAAGCAATGCCAACCTTGAATCGAGACTTAAATGACTTCACTCGCTTGACTCCTCAAGCGACAGAATCTTTTGGAGGTGGATTTTCCATTGCCGGAACAAACAACCGCTATAATGCTATCTATTTTGATGGGGCTGTCAACAATGACGTTTTCGGCTTAGCGGCCAACGGAACCAATGGTGGACAAACGGGAATCGCTCCGATCAGTATCGATGCCATCGACCAGATACAAGTGGTAATATCGCCTTACGATGTGAGCTACGGTGGTTTTGCCGGTGGTGGTATCAATGCCGTGACCAAATCCGGAACAAACAAGTTTAAAGGTGGTGCTTATTATTATCTTCAGAATGAATCTTTGGCTGGTAAAACCAATGCAATTCAAACAGGAAGATCCGGTGATGATCCATCGAAACTGGATGAATTTTCCAATAGATTAATAGGTGTCAACCTAGCAGGCCCTATCATTAAGGATAAGTTATTCTTTTTTGTCAATGCAGAAATTCAAAATGAGGAAAGTCCAAGGCCTTTTGAGATAGGTGAATACCTTGGGGAATCCGATGCTTCCGATCTGGATTTACTAAGAAGTACACTGATCGATCGATATGGATATGATCCGGGACCTTATGGAAATAAAACAAACACTCTAGATGCCGTAAGACTATTTGCGAAGGTGAATTGGCAAATAAACAACAATCATGACTTAATGATTCGACATAACTATGTTCGAGGTGAAGAGAACTCTGTCAACGCATCCGGCAGACGAACAATCAATTACCTCAACAATGGTATTTTCTTTCCCACAACGACCAACTCTACAGCATTCGAGTTGAATAGTCGATTGGGATTAGGGGCATCTAACAACTTGATTATTGGTTATACTACTGTTCGGGATGACAGAGATCCCATAGGTCAGAATTTCCCATACCTTGCCATCGACGATGGAAATGATTCTCAGATTCGACTCGGTAGTGAACAATTCTCAACTGCAAATCAATTAGACCAAGACGTTCTAACACTAACGAATAACTTCAAATTATACAGAGGAGATCATACAATAACCGTAGGTACTCACAACGAATATATGAGCTTCTACAATTTGTTTATTCGTCAAAATTTTGGTTCATACAGATTTAATTCTCTCAGTGACTTTTTGAATGACGAGCGCTCAGCTTTTTATACTCGCTCCTATTCTTTAGTTGATGATGTCATTGGTGACGGATCTGCTGCTGCCGCTGAGTTTAGTGCTTTGCAGTTGGGCTTTTATGCTCAAGACGACTGGCAAGTAAACAATAATTTCTCATTCACTTACGGATTGAGATTGGACATTCCGTTCCTGCTGGACGACCCAAATATTCACCCTACTTTCAATGATGAAACTCTACCTGCAATCCAAGCAGCTGGTTATGACCTAAAAGGTGCAAGAGGGGGATCATCTCCCGAAGGTCAACTGATGTGGTCACCCCGAATTGGATTTAACTGGGACATTAATGGAGATCGCAAAAATGTTTTACGCGGTGGAGCTGGTATATTTACCAGTCGAATTCCATTTGTATGGCCTGGAGCTATGTTTGCCAACAACGGTGTAACGGTAGGTGGATTCAACAGTAACCAGTTAGATGAAAATCCACGGTTTTTAGATATTGAAGAGCAATATGAGCAAATCAATACGGAGATAGATGTTCCTTCGGGCCAGGTTGATTTATTTTCAGAAGACTTCAAATATCCTCAAATATTCCGCGCAAATCTTGCTTTGGATAAGGACTGGGGCAATGGATGGTTTACTACATTTGAGGCGATTTACTCCAAGACCATTAATAATGTGTTGTATCAAAACATCAACAGTGACCCAACTGTAGATTATAGATGGGATAACGGTCCCAACAGTGCAGATAATCGGCCTGTATTTACAAGATCTAGCATTGACAACCGTTATTCAGCCATTTATTTGGCGAGTAATACCAATAAGGGGTACACATATAATGCAACAGCACAAGTTCAAAAGCGGTATGCCTTTGGTTTGAATTTAATGGCGGCATACACCTATGGTGATGCTTACGCTATTTTTGAAGGTACGAGTTCTCAAAACTCATCGCAATGGAGAGGTGCTTTTAATACGGATGGCCGAAATTTTGCTCCTATGGGACGATCTGACTTTTCCATGGGATCAAGAATTATTGCATCCGTTGATTACGGTGTGAACTGGGGTGGATCAGATAAGTATCGCACTTCGGTAAGTGTTTTCTATAATGGTCAATCCGGAATGCCTTTCTCCTATGTATATGGAATAGGCGGAGATCGCGATTTTGATGCAAGAAACATCAATCAAGAAACCGGTAGTACGGGCGAAACTCGATCATTGATCTATATTCCGGAATTTGAATCGGATATCGTTTTGACAGAGAAAAATGGTGTTTCTCCGGAAGATCAATGGGCCTCATTAAATAGATATATCGAGCAAGACGATTATTTGAGAGAAAACAGGGGTTCTTATGCTGAAAAGAATGGTGCCCGCTCTCCGTTCACTCACGTTATTGATTTGAAGTTTACTCAAAACTTTGCCGTTGAAGCAGGGGGAAGAGAGCACAGATTTCAATTTACTTTTGATGTGTTTAATGTCGCTAACCTTATCAACGACGAATGGGGAGTAATATATAGCAACCCGTTTGACTTTAATATCATCAATTATGAGGGTCAAGATGAGGAAACTCCAGAGTTTAGCTTTACTGAGCCGACTACCGGCAATGAATCATATAGTATCGCTAACGTTCTCTCCCGATGGAGAGGTCGAATCGGTGTTCGTTACATGTTTAACTAAGGGGTACCTCCGGGTAACAACATTTAACTTTTAGTGTATCGTAAAGAGGCTGTCCATTGGGCAGCCTCTTTTTTTTGTCAATCAGCCATGGCCCAAAATTTCAAAGCTGGGGAGTTCCGAAAAATCAACAAATCACAGAATGGGTTCAGCACTATATTGTCACGCTGAATAGATCCGCAATGGGAAAGCGGTCGGAGACCGCAAGCGTGAGGTGCCCGGAGGGCGCACCGCCGCAGGGGTGCGGTGCGAAGCAGAGGCGTAAATATTTACGCCTCTCGAGCACGGTACTCCGGAGGGGACCGACCCCGAGCCGGCCAGAGGCCGAGCGAGGGGGCACGCCCAAATAAAAATAAATTAAAACCACGAGAAAAAGGCTACTCTTCTTTCCGGGGAAGGAAAATTTCCGCCATCATACAACGGACGCTGCCGCCGCCAACATCTTCAATCGTGGGTATGGGAATCGATAATATACTGGCAAAATCATTGATCCGCTTAATCTGAGTAGGAGTTAATGACTTTCTAGCCCGATCTGACATCACTAAAAAGTGTTTGTCTTTTTTGGGACTATATAATTGAAGCATATTGCCTGCAAATTGAGCGACCTGATCCTGTGTGATCTCAATCACCGTTTTGCCCGATTGATTCAGGCGCTGACGGACAAATTTTCGCTGTGCAGCATCTACGATGGTATCCAGGCCCACAATGGCCATTTGTGAACCGATGCACATCATGACGTTGGTGTGATAAATAGGGCGACCGTTGACATCCACGGCATCAAAAGCTATTTTGTCATACCCCCTCAATAGGCAAAATTTATCCAAAAGCTGAATATGCGTGCGTTCACTCAGGCAGGCATACACCAATTTCACCCTACGGTCGAAAATCATAGAGCCCGTGCCCTCCAAAAACTGATCGTCCTTTTCATATTGCTCGAAAGAGTAGCGATGCTCGATAAGAAAGTCTTGCTGTAACAGATCTAGTATCTCT
>JAWLFI010000254.1:0-2950 GCA_041685645.1 Saprospiraceae bacterium
CTGACTTTTTTCTCTTTCCTCCGGTTGTTTTAAAGTGACGCGCATAAATGCCGAATTTACAGAAGTGGAGGAACCAAAAGAGGGGGCAGTCACCGAAATAAGTGCCTGTTTCTCCGGTATGGTATCCACCATGCGCAGCAGATCGAGGACATATTGATCCATCATTTCATAACTGACGCCTTCTGGAGCAGTAGCAATCACCCGAAACCCACTCTTGTCTTCCTGAGGTGCCAGTTCAGAGGGCAGAGTTGTAAACAAAATATAAGTGCCAATACCCGCCAGAACCACGACCAATGGAGAAACCCAATTGCGGTGTAAAAATCGATTGAGTACACTGGAATAAGCGTTGGTTATTCTCTTAAAGTGCCGTTCTGTTCTGGCGTAAAACCCTTTTGATAAATCCTTTTTTACGAGTACCCGGGCGGCCAGGGACGGAGTTAGAGTAAGAGAAACAAAAGTGGAAATAACCACTGCACCGGCGACTACCATGCCAAATTCGCGAAACAGGCGGCCGGTTAAGCCTTCCAAAAAGATGATGGGTAGAAATACGGCTACCAAAGTGACTGTTGTGGCTATAATGGCAAAAAATATTTCTTTTGCCCCCGTATGAGCCGCTGCTTTGGATTTGTATCCCTCCTCAATTTTTTGATAAATATTTTCCAGCATGACAATCGCATCATCCACCACCAATCCGGTTGCTAATACAACACCCAGTAATGTGAGGATATTGATGGAAAAATCGAAAAGGTACATGAGAAAAAACGAGCCAATTAAGGATATCGGGATCGCTACGGCGGGAATTAATGTAGATCGCCAATCCCTGAGAAAAAAGAAAATAATGATAATAACCAGGCCAAATGCGAGTAGTATTGTCATTGTCACATCATCAATAGCCGCTCGTATGGGAAGTGTTGTGTCGATTGCATAGCCTAATTCCAGATCGTCGGGCATATCCTTTTTGAGCTGATCTACCCGTTCGTAAAATTCATCAGCAATCGAAATATAGTTTGCGCCGGGCAGGGGCTTTACGGATATGCCAACCATGGGAATTAATCCATTTCCTCTCAGCAGCGTCTGTTGGTCGAGGGGCTCTATGGACGCTCGACCAATGTCTTTGAATCGAACGAGATTGTTCCCATCTTCCCGTATGATCAAATCGTTGAACTCTTCTGGGGTTTGTAAGCGGCCAAAAGTACGTATGCTCAGCTCGGAGCGATAGCCTTCAATTCTTCCACTGGGCAATTCAATGTTCTCGCGCTCAAAGGCTTGCCGGATATCCTGTGGACTTAAATTATACGACTGTATTTTTTGTGGATCCATCGTCAGTCGCATGGAGTATTCTTTAGAGCCCCATATATCGATTTGACTTATCCCTTCAATCGTTTGCAGCCGTTCCTTAAAAAATCGGTCAGCAAACTCAGTCAACTCCATGAGCCCCCTCTCATTACTCTGAACGGTCATGGCTAGAATGGTCTGGGAATCAGCGTCTGATTTTGAAACGATTGGAGGTTCGGCATCTGGCGGGAGGTTGCTGATCGCCCGGGATACCCGATCCCGAACATCGTTCGCTGCGGCCTCGAGATCTACTCCAAGATTAAATTCAACAGTGATGCTACTTCTTCCATCACTGGAAATCGAGGACAGAGAATTGATCCCGGCAATCCCATTGATACTCTCTTCCAATATCTCTGTGATTTGAGTTTCAATGATATTGGCATTGGCGCCCGGATAATTGGTCCTCACAGAAATAACGGGCGGATCGACAGATGGATATTCCCTGACACCTAAATAATTGAAGGAAATAAGACCAAATACTAATATAACGATGGACATGACGGATGCCAGGACGGGCCGATCTATGGAGAGGGATGATAAATTCATTCTTCTTGATTTGATAGGTCCACGATAGTCGGATTCACAGGATTCCCATCTGATAATGAGAGTAGTCCTGTAATAATCAAAGTATCACCGACTTCCACTCCACTTGTCAATTCTATGAAGTTTTCTTTTCTCACTCCGCTTTTCACCTCAATTCTCGATGCCTTACCCTCTCGCACCAGGAAGACTTCCTCTTTGCCCAGCGTTTTAATCAATGCTTCTGTAGGCGCTAATAGGGCTGTGTCATTTCTGTATATGGGAATACTAATATTGGCAAAACTCCCGGGCATGATCTTTCCATCTGTATTGGGCAAGATAGACCGAACTCGAAACGAGCGATTCCCCGATTGAATTCGGGAGGAAATATTATCAATCGTCGCAAAATATATTTCATCTGTAGCCAATCGTATCTGAATGGAATCTCCTACAGAAACCCAATCAGCATAGGTCTGTGGCAACTCGAAATCCACCTTTAATGGGCTCTGCTGAACGATTTCTACGATTTCATCCCCGACGTTTAAATAGGCTCCGGGACTGACGATTCTAAATCCCGTTCTTCCGTCAAAGGGAGCCTTAATTCTGCTTCTGCTGTAGCGAACCTGATTTTCGGCTAATTCTGCTTCAATCCGATCTACTTCGTATTGCAAATCATCTACTTCTTCCTGGCTGACGGCATCGATAGCTACCAGACTTTCCGCTCGGTTTTTCTTGGTTTTAGCATTGCGGAGTCCGGCTTCTAACCTTTGCTTTTCTGCCAGGATATCATCCGAATTTATGGAAACCAGCAGTTGCCCCTGCTTGACCTCTCCCCCCTCTTTAAAGTGTATTTTTTGTATTCTACCGGGAATTTCTGAAGAAATCAACACTTCCTCGTTGGCTGTAAAGGTACCCGTGGAGTTGAATGTCTGAGTGAATGTTCTGGGTTCCAGAACTATCGCTCGTACGGGAAATTCTCGCGATGAAGTTCCCTTTTCCTCCTTAACTGCTGCCGACTCTCCTCCGCATGAAGCAAAAAACAATATCGCCAGACTTCCACCTATGAGGAGTCGTATAGTTGAAATCATAAATAGTT
>JAWLFI010000255.1:0-2945 GCA_041685645.1 Saprospiraceae bacterium
TCAGAGCCACCCATTTGCAAACGACAGTCGTACATTTGATATAGCTTTTGAAAATCGTAAGCTTGTAGCAACTGATAGGAAAATTCGGTAAAGGAGATACCACTTTCCATTCTGTTCTTCACGGATTCTTTCGAAAGCATGTAGTTCACAGTGAGTACTTTGCCCGCCGTTCGAAAAAACTCCAATACATTCATCTCTTTATAAAAGTCGAGATTGTTGACTAGAATTGCCTTATTTTCTCCCGCTGAGAAATTGAGAAAACCCCGGAGCTGCTCGTATTGTCGTTTGAGATTATTGTCCAACTCTTCTTCACTTTTGAGCTGTCGCTCCTGATCTTTTCCACTCGGGTCTCCAATTCTTCCCGTGGCTCCACCCATGAGGACGATAGGTGTGTGACCGGCTTCTTGAAACAGTTTCAAAATCATAATCTGAACGTAGTTGCCTATGGTAAGGGAAGGTGCTGTAGGGTCAAAACCAATATATCCCACTATCTTTTTTTCCTGCAACAAAGATTCGATATCTGGAGTGTGATCTTGAATCATACCCCGCCACTTCATTTCTTCGTAAAAGTTCATTCTGTACTTTTGCACCAAAGGTAATACAATTCCTTTTTCTCAAGTATATTTGCCCTATGAGTATCTCGTCCTACATTGCATCCAAAACCTTCGGTAGTGATTCCCATAACTTTTCGGGTTTTATCATTCGATTGACTACGGCTGCCGTGGCACTTAGTGTTGCGATTATGATTATAGCAGTGTGCATTATTAAGGGCTTTAGGACGGAGATCAGTGAGAAAATATTCGGCGTCTGGGGGCATATTCATGCTACGCATATCAATTCACAACAATTTCAGGAATTGCCCTTATCGGATACCATGGAGTGGATTTCTGAGATCAACAGCTTGAAAGATAGCTCGGTGAGTCACCCGGAATTAGGAGATTTTGACAAGCCAGTAAATTACGTGCAACACTCCGCTCACATGTCTGCCATTTTGCGGACTTCAGAAGCTCTGGAAGGCCTTGTCATGAAAGGGGTGGACTCAACATTCAATTGGGAAGCTTTTCGAAAGTACATCGATGGTGAGGCTCAACTGCCCGCCCTGGAGAAAGGAAGTCGGACGGTGATGATTTCACGCCTGACAGCCAGACGGTTGTCTCTCGCTACCGGCGATGATGTCATTTTGTACTTTATTATGGATGGTAAAGAGATTCCCAGAAAATTTACCATAGAGAATATTTATCACACGGGCGTCAGTGAATTTGACGAAAAATTAGCTTTTGTTCCCCTCTCAGAATTGAGATCTATTCTGGGCTGGTCAAATCATCAAATAGGCGGTATAGAGGTCTTCGTCAACGACCTGGATCGCCTGGAAGAGTTCTCGAGGTACGTTTACTTCGAAATTGTGCCCATGGATATTGTCGCTAAATCCATAACCAACAAACTGTATCCCATCTTTCAGTGGTTGGAATTACAAAAAGTCAATGAGCGGATTATTTTACTGTTGATGATCGTTATATGTATCCTAAATATGGCTACGGGAATTCTGATTCTGATTTTTGAGCGGACCCGAATGGTCGGCGTTCTTCAGGCATTGGGTTTCCCATTTCAAAATCTTAGAAATATCTTCCTGCACTACGCCGGGTATATTTTGCTGCGCGGATTGCTTTGGGGAAATATTATAGGCCTGGGCCTGTGTGCCATTCAGTTTTTCTTTCAGCCCATTACGCTCGATGAACAGAGTTACTATATTTCCTATGCACCGATTTATTTCGATTGGGTGAAGATCTTTTGGATCAATGTTATCTGTGCACTTCTCATCCTCTCTTTTATGCTGCTCCCGGTTTACTTCCTAAAGAAAATCGACCCGGTCAAAGCCCTCGGGTTCCGATAGTTCAATTTGCCTTTTTTTAGTTGCCAATAGTTACTAACAGGATGTTAACATCTTTTCCGACATTGTAATAAGTTGTAATCGAGCGTTTTATTAAAGTTGTTAACATGTTGTGGATAAGTAAAATCATATGATAAAAATCTTTTATCTAATTTTGTTGTTAACATCCCGATTCAATACGAGGTAGCAAGCAATTTTTTACAACGATCGATAATAATTGCGCATAATATTGCTCTATCTCAACAATAATAACACTTGAAATGAAAGAAAATTCTACTACTTCAGAGCCATTGCTCACTGACAACCCCAACAGATTTGTTCTCTTTCCCATCCAGCACGATGATATCTGGAAATACTACAAAGATTCACAAGCTTGCTTTTGGACTGCGGAGGAAATTGACTTATCCGCTGACCTCAATGACTGGGAGAATAAGCTGAATGACGACGAGAGATACTTTATCAAGCACGTTCTGGCCTTTTTTGCCGCCAGCGATGGTATCGTCAATGAAAATCTGGCCGAAAATATGGTCAATGAAGTCCAATACACTGAAGCTAAATTCTATTACGGCTTTCAAATCATGATGGAGAACATCCACTCTGAAACCTATTCCCTGCTCATTGACACTTACATCAAAGAGCCCAAAGAAAAAGACTATTTGTTCAATGCCATTGAGCATATGGACTGCGTGAAAAAGAAAGCGGATTGGGCCATGCGTTGGATCGATGAGGGCTCTTTTCAGGAGCGCCTGATCGCCTTTGCCGCTGTGGAAGGTATTTTCTTTTCCGGCTCATTCTGCAGTATTTTCTGGTTAAAGAAACGCGGCTTGATGCCGGGCCTTAGCTTTTCGAATGAGTTGATTTCCAGAGATGAAGGCATGCACTGCGATTTCGCCTGTCTGCTGTACAATCAGCATATTGAAGAACAGCTTTCAAAGGATACCGTGCGGAAGATCATTGCAGATGCCGTCGAAATTGAGAAGGAATTTGTCTCCGACGCTTTACCAGTGAATTTGATCGGCATGAATGCTGACTTAATGTGTCAGTACATCGAATTTGT
>JAWLFI010000256.1:0-2941 GCA_041685645.1 Saprospiraceae bacterium
CCCGAAGGGCGAAAATGCTTAGGTTTTTCGGAATAAGTGAATATTTCTTCCTATCGTCAGCAAGAAACCCTAAATAATGATAACAATACCAATAATGGGGATTAATGAGCCGGCACCTGTCGGCACTTCCTGCGTTCTATATCGCTGTTCCTCATAGGGAACATTGGGATTTTGTATAATGGGGTCTCCCAGTGATCCGTCTGGTTCTTCTTCGTATTCCAATATCAATCCCGGTAGATCAATTGCATCAGCCAGTATGTTTTGAATATCCGCATAAACGTTGAGACTCCAATTTTTGAAAAACCACTTTTTATCTACTCGCAAATCCAAAATATTACTGTAGCCGGTTCGCATCGAATTGATTCTTGAAAAATCTCTGACAGCTCCCCTATTCAAATCCCAACTTTGGCGCAAATTCGATTGTGAATCAAATGGAGTGAATGGCAATCCCGTCTGAAAGCGCCAGCGCACACCAATTTCCCAATCTTTGGCAAATTTCTTCCCCAGAGTAGTCGTGACGATATGACGGGAGTCCCAGGTGGTTGGCACATACTCCCCTTCCGTGTCTTTAAATTCCGTCCATCCCAAGGTATAAGCGAAAACTCCATAAAAGCCTCTATACAGTCGCTGCTGGAAAAGCACTTCCATGCCATACGCTCGACCTTCACCTTCAGCTGTGAGGGGTTCATTTCCCACTACGCCAAAATCATTACCAAAATTGGCAATGGAAACTTGTCTTCGAATAGAAAAGGGGTAGTTGCTGTATTTCTTGAAGTACCCCTCAATGGTTATTCGGGACTTAAAGGATGTATTGTACTCCAGGCCAGCCACAATGTGGTCAGAACGAACATATCCTACGCCATTTTCACGATTGATGAATTCGCCATCTTCCTGATATCCCAAAGCTGTATAAGGGGGTAATTGGTAGTAAATGCCGGTATTGAAATTTGCCTTCCAATTTGGGGAGAGAAGATAGGATAAAGAAAGACGTGGAGAAAACTGAGGCAGTGGGTTACTCATTTTGTCAGAAAAGGTGTTCCCGTCCCAGCGCACGCCAAAAGAGGTGGTTAGAGATGAATTGAATAATTGTCGGCTGATTTGTCCAAAGAGTGCGTACTTTTGAAAGTTGATATCTGTAAAGTATTCTATGGTTTCAGCACCCTGAGGACGAAACACGCGGTTGAAAGTAGAATTGTCATATTTTACAAATTGGTAACCTGCTCCCGCATTCAGCTTCCATTGTTTCCATCTACTTACATTTTCTACTCTAAATTTGTTCTCGATTTCTCTGGAGCGATAGTCCAATAACTTGTTCTCTGGATCGGAGTTGTCATTTTCAAGGTATTTGACTGCAGTATTATTCAGCATATTGCGACTGATGACAAAAGTCCAGTAGCCCCGTTCTGCGTAGCGCTTATATACGAGGCCATTGGTATAAGTCCACTGTTTATTGATGGGAATGTTGTTGAGAATAAATCTTTGATTTGCTGTTTCATTCGCATCGAGATTTAAACTAAAATTATCAATTGCTCCTATACCGGTAAAATAAAACTCATTTTTATTGTTCGGTCGATATCGAATTTTGGTCTGAAAGTCGTTATAAGTGGGCAGAAAAGGCAATCCCAAAACACTAAACAAAAATTGCAAATACGATCTTCTGGCTGATGCAATAAAAGTGGTATTCTCACCCAAGGGGCCTTCCAGGCTTACACCAATATCAGAAGCGCCTACGGTCGCTGTAGCACCGATTCTATCATCTCGCCCATTTTTTTGTTTAAAGTTGAGTACAGAACTCAAGGCGTTGCCTCTGTTTGCGGGGAAGGCTCCACTGTAAAAATCGACTTCCCGAATGAAATCGACATTAATAATGCCCGCAGGTCCGCCCGTGGCTCCCTGTGTGGCAAAATGGTTTATGTTCGGAACCTCTACATCATCCAGAAAGAACCTATTTTCATTCGGTGCTCCGCCGCGAATAATGAGATCATTGCGAAAGGTTGAGGTAGAAGCTACTCCGGGCAGACTTTGGACTACTCTGGAAATATCTCGGTTGCCTCCCGGACTTCTCTTTATTTCGGTGACTCCGATGGTGCGAAGTGAAAGGGGGCTTTCCTCTGAGTCGCGAAAGGAAGAGGCCTTTACAACCACTTCTTCAAGATCCTCAGTTGACTCCGCTAAGGTGAAGTCTACCTGGACTGGTCGGCTGGATTGCACCTGAATTTCATATTCAACAGTGCTCTTATATCCTAGATAACTAGCCTCAATATCGTAAACCCCGGGTTTAAGGTTTTGTATAATATAATTTCCTGCTTCATCTGTTGTAACACCTCCTCCGGTGCCCAGGACCTTTACGGTAGCAAAAGGAATGCCTTCGTTATTATTAGCATCCCGGACTTCTCCCTTGATTACGCCCTGATAATTCTCTTCATTTTGAGCTGATAGAATGATAGATCCTGCGAAACAACAGAAGAGAAATAAAACTGTAACTCTCATAGTTTTCTTTTTTCGTCAATAAACATGCACAGATGAACACTCACGTTCATTGATGACAAAAGTAGGACAAGCGCTAATTCCAATTATTAACCTGTGTTAAGTTCTAAAAGTTTTATCGAGTGCAGCATATCTCCAAACAAATACCGGCTATTGCTATTCCACTACATATACCAATATTTTTGTGTATGCTAAGATATTCAAGCTATATCGGTTAGATAGATAACTTTGGAAGTTGACACATTAAAAATAGCAGGATAGAAATTGTGATTCCAGGCATAGTCTCAGCACGGCTCACCAGTGAGTCACAAAAATATGTTCTTAGGTATAAAGCCAGGATATAATGTGACCCATTGTACACAGATCATTCGCAATGGGAGAGGCCCATTTCCTCAATAAAAGCCTTATAGTGTAGCTTCAAAAATTGAAATCATAAAGAAGTTGATGAAGGGGC
>JAWLFI010000257.1:0-2918 GCA_041685645.1 Saprospiraceae bacterium
CCGTCTTTTGTGGTTATTTTGATGATATAAGAGCCCGTCTGAATGGTTTGTACATCTTCCTCAATCGGTTGAGATCCGATTTTTTTATGTTGTGAAGTTTTCACGACTTGGCCAGACATGTTGATGTACTCCAATTCAACATCAGAAGGCTTGTCGAGATCTAAGTCGAGATACATTTTATTATTTGCAGGTTGTGGATACACCCTTAAGTTGGCATCCCGGGAAATTTCATTTTCGTCAGAACAGATGATGGTGTTCGCCGTGCGCATTCGCGATACGGGAACAGAGTTACTAAATCCCGGCCAGTTTCTCATTATTTCATTATCATCAGGCCAGTATAATAGTCCTGGAGCTACGTCCAAATCTGAGCTAATGGAAGCCAAACGCATATCAAATACATTGTCATCGCTGATCTGTATTACTACAAAATACAATCGATCGTCATCTAAAATGATGGGTTGAGTAATGCGTTCATTACTTTCTGCGTCGATAAAATCCGTGTAATTCAAGGAAAGTAGGTTTCCTGATCCCGCATCATTTAGTTTTCTGTCATCGACTACGGCAAAGGCAATCGGATTGAATGCAGGGTGTTCGAAAGTGGGCAATTTATTTAAGTATTCATCGTCAGGACCCCTGACCAAATCGAAATCGTAGTTTCGCCCTTTTTGAGCAAATTCCATTAAAATGACCGCAGCTTCATTACCGGAGAAATCGCCGTCTGGAATGATGAAGATATGCTCACTTCCTAAAAAAAGAGGGAAGGAAAATAGTGGAGCCTCTGAAATGTAGTACCCATTGCCCCAAACCCATGCGTCTGAGCCACCTGGTAGGGGCTGGGGGGGACTTATTCCGTCGGTTGCAACTGAAGTCCTTGCGGGATCATCCATAGAATAGATCTCACGTGTTACTTGAAAAGCATATCGTTCAAGATTGTTTGTGTAGTCAAAATCAATAGCATGTAATGGATCGATGCGATAACGCACGATGAAATTTCCAGTGTATTGAATGTCCGGAGCAAATGTCTCGTTAAAAATAAGAGTATCTATACCCCGGGCCACATTTGTGACAACCTGCTGTTGTTGATGTATAATTTCATTGTTATCAGGATTGAGGACCTGGACTTCACATAATAAAGAATCCAAGACCAGTCCTTCGTTGATGTAATTGATCCGGAATTCAAAAGTGTCGGAAGCAATGTAATCTGCCGGTGTAGCGAAAGCAGATACGGGATTGAAGGTTTCTGTGATAGAAACATTTGTTTCAGGGAGTTGTGTAATGGAAACATCGTCGATCATCCAGAAGTAATATTCACCATCCCAAACGAATTTGATCAAGACTTCTGAGGATCCCCCGGCCACGTCAGAAATGTCAAGCATAGTTCGAGTAGCATTTTCAGTTTCAGAGTTGATCTCAATATCGGTGTTGGTTGCAAATCTAGTCCAGCTGTCTCCATTATCACCGGATACTTCAACATACGAACCTACTTCTTGTTGGCTACCTCCCGGTCCTCCAAATCTTCTGTAATATTGGTGGAAGGATAGTACAACAGACGTCTCACCGCTTAAATCAATAACGGGAGAGATGAGTTCTGCTCGTTGTGGAGCGGGGCACGGTCCTGTCATAAACTCATCAGGATTTCCGTTATTATCGAGAAAGTCAGAGTCGAAAATCACAGCTCCATTTGCAGCTGTTGGAGAGTTAAATGGATTTCTGGTATCCCAATATGCACCCTGAGAGGATGGGTTTTCACTCCATCTCCATTCCGCATTGGAATCAACTACGGAGTTCCCCTGTGCATCCGGAGAACAAAGCAAACCTACTGAAGTCCAGTCATTGAGGCCGCCTTCGAATGTGCCATTGGGATCGTCAGATCCTCCCCAAAAAACCTCTGGTTTGATTTCATAGATAGAAACTTCAACATCTTTATTTTCAAGAGCAGCTCTAATATCATTAGCTAAGGACTGTTGAATGAGAAATGAAGGAATGGTTACATTGGGGTTGGAACCCGGCATGTTAATGATTTCATCAGTAGAATTGGCAATGATGAGAGCCGTAGCGCCCGCATTTTGTGCATGTTCAGCTTTAATGTCAAAGGCACATTCTCCTCTGTCAAGCAGGCCAATTGTACCTGTCAGGTCTGAAGTTAGCTCTTCGCAACCTAAGGTTGGATCCATAGTGTCATCTTCACCGGCTGCAAGCGTCCCATTGAGTGTGTCAGAGATTGTTCCTCCAAATGAAGCCGTACCCATAGGGTGCTGGCCTGCTAACTCTGCGGGGGCTGTTATTTCAAAGACCCACTGGGCATTGAGAAACAAAGGCATGAAAAGAAATGTCAGAAAAAGTCCATGTAGTAATATTCTTTTGAACATAACGGGAAAAAGGTTTTTCGTTTATTATGATTACGTGATAACTAAAGATAGCGGTTTTTTATAAAAATATAAATGATATCCACGAATTAACTTTAATATTAGGCAAATGAGAGGATTCTATTTGTTATAAACTAATTTAGGAACCTTTTTTGTTAACTGCTTTCTTTTCCCAGATTCGTCCCTTTTAGCAGTGTTAAGCGCTTTTAGCCTACAAGCGCCTATTGAAAATAGCCTTTTTAGCGGATACAGTTGCCATGTTTAATTCGAATCTTGCTATCTAACTGATATCCACGGGTTAAAGCGCTATGAATGAGCTTTTGGCATAAAAAAAAGGCTACCTCGCGATGAGGTAGCCTTTTTTAAATAAGATGGGATCAGATTTATTTGATCACCATTATTTTAGTGGTCTTAACACCATCTTTGGTAATCACTTTGATGATATAAGATCCAGTCTGAATCGTTTGCACGTCCTCCTCAATTGGCTGAGAACTGATATTTTGGTGTTTAGACGTTTTCACGACTTGTCCACCCATATTTACGTATTCCAGT
>JAWLFI010000073.1:0-12070 GCA_041685645.1 Saprospiraceae bacterium
AAAAAAGGGCACAGAGTAGCTCTTTTGCGCAACCTTTCCATAGCTTTAATTGAGCATAAGCGAATTTCTACTACATTGGCTAAAGCGAAAGCATTAAAGCGTTTTATAGAGCCGCTTATAACGAAGTCAAAGACGAATACGACACACTCACGGAGAGTCGTGTTTAGTAATCTTCAAAGCAAAAAAGCTGTTATTGAGCTTTTTGGGCCGATTGCTGCAAAAGTAGGTGACCGTCCAGGGGGTTACACTAGAGTCATTCGCACGGAATATCGTCATGGTGATGGTGCTCCAATGGCCATGATCGAATTGGTAGATTTTAATGAAACTTATAATCCTGCAGCTACCAAAACTTCTCGTAAGCGTACGAGAAGGGGAGGAAGCTCGGGCGATTCGTCAAATGTGACTGCTGCACCCGTAGTGGCAAGTCAGGAAGAAGAGTAAAATTTGGTTTCAACAATCATTAAAAGCCTTGTATCAATTGATATGAGGCTTTTTTTTTGAAATTATCTTTCCTAACTATACAAATCCGACAAGTCAAATTATATTTGTGAAAACCGAAAACTATGAATCTAGATTTTGAGCCAGTGACCGCCTTGTTAGTTCTGGAAGACGGAACCGTTTATACCGGTCGAGCGATCGGAGCTAAAGGCACATCTTCCGGGGAGCTTTGTTTTAATACGGGAATGACCGGATATCAGGAGATTTTTACAGACCCTTCTTATTTTGGTCAGATGATGATTATGACCAATGCACATATTGGAAACTACGGAGCCAAGGATGATGAGGTCGAATCCGATCGTGCTCAGATTCAGGGACTTATTGTCAATGAGTATTGTTATGTTCCTAGCAGACCCCTCGCCGATAGAAGCTTGCAAGATTATCTGGAGGAGCATTCAGTTGTGGGTATAAGTAATATAGATACTCGTAGCCTCGTCCGTAAAATACGTTCCGAAGGAGCAATGAATGCCATTCTATCCTCTGAGATAGATGATGTCGAACAATTGAAAAAGCAACTGACTCAGACGCCTTCTATGGCTGGGCTTGAGCTCTCGAGTCAGGTGACCACAGAGGAACCGTACTACTTCGGAAATGATGCTTCCACTTATCGAATTGCAGCCATTGATTACGGTATTAAAAAGAGTATTTTACGACGATTCGTGGAGCGGGACTGCTACGTTAGAGTCTATCCTGCCAACACCCCCTACGAAGAAATCAAAAAGTGGCAGCCCGATGGTTACTTTTTGTCTAATGGTCCCGGAGATCCGGCAGCGATGGAGTATGCGGTGAAAGAAATCAAGAAGATGATTGAGGAGAACGTTCCTGTTTTTGGGATTTGTCTTGGGCACCAACTCCTCGGCCTGGCTTTGGGCATTCCCACTTATAAGATGCATCATGGTCATCGCGGGATTAATCACCCGGTTTTGAATGTAGTAAGTGGTAAGGGGGAGATCACATCTCAAAATCACGGTTTTGGTATTGAGGCTGCGGCTATTGAAAAACATAAAGACAAAGTGGATATAACACATATGAATCTCAACGACAATACAGTGGAGGGATTCAAAGTCAAGGGAAAGCGCGCCTTCTCCATTCAGTATCATCCCGAGGCCTCCCCGGGACCGCATGATAGTCGATACCTGTTCGACGAATTTATTGATTTACTTTAAACCAAACCAAAACCATGAGCTTAATTATCGACCTTACCGCACGGGAAATTCTGGACTCCAGAGGGAATCCCACGATTGAAGTTGAAGTGATGACAGAAACAGGAGTGATCGGAAGAGCCGCCGTGCCTTCAGGAGCATCGACCGGCCAATTTGAGGCGCTTGAATTGCGAGATAATGATATGAGGAGGTATAACGGCAAGGGCGTTCTTACAGCTTGTGATATCGTTGAGAATGAGATAGCTGAAATCGTCGAGGGAATGTATGTACATGACCAAAGAGATATCGACCTCAGCATGATTGAAGCCGATGGAACAGAAAATAAATCCAAGTTTGGAGCCAATGCGATGTTGGGTGTATCTCTGGCGGTAGCCAGAGCAGGAGCCAAGGATCTCGGACGTCCGCTGTACGAGTACATTGGAGGGATTCACGCGCACACCCTTCCGGTTCCCATGATGAATATCCTGAATGGTGGCTCGCACGCCGATAACAATATAGACTTTCAGGAATTTATGGTCGTGCCGGCAAATGCAGACTCTTTTAGAGAGGCCCTGCGAATGGGAACTGAGGTGTTCCATAGCTTGAAAGCGGAACTCAAAAAAATGAATCACAGCACAAATGTGGGCGATGAAGGTGGTTTTGCGCCCAATTTAAAGTCCAACAAGGAAGCGATAGATACCGTTATGATGGCGATTGAAGCCGCAGGGTACACACCGGGTAAAGATCTTTGGATTGCGATGGATGCCGCGGCTTCTGAATTCTACGATCGGGAAACCGGAAAGTACATCCTTTCTTCTACCGGAGATAAGTTGACTGCTGAAGAGTTGACGGCCTATTGGAGTGAATGGGTGGATCAATATCCCATATTCTCAATTGAGGATGGTCTGTATGAGGATGATTGGGCCGGATGGAAAAACCTGACCACCCAACTGGGAAGCAAATGTCAATTGGTCGGCGATGATCTTTTTGTAACCAATACCCGCCGATTGCTGAAAGGAATCAATGAAGGAGTAGCTAACTCGATATTGGTAAAGGTGAATCAGATCGGTACATTGACCGAGACGATAGAAGCAGTGGAAATGGCACATCGCAATGGTTATACTTCCGTTATTTCTCATCGCTCCGGAGAAACAGAAGATACCACAATCGCTCATCTCTCCGTGGCTCTGAATTCAGGCCAGATTAAAACGGGATCGGCCAGTCGGTCTGATCGCACCGCCAAATACAATGAATTGCTTCGAATTGAGGATTTTTTGGCTAATTCTGGAAAATATATGGGCCTGAGTGTAGTACATATGTAAAAAATATTGCATATTTGCTAACATATTATAAAAATATGTAATATGTTAAGCAGATTTCTAGCCTGGAAAGCACAAAAACGTCCCTGGATCAATCGATACACGATTGTGATTTTTCTCTTTGTCGTATGGATGAGTGTGTTCGATAGGCACGATATATTCACACATATTTTTCTGCACCAGAAAGTCAAAGAACTGCAAGAGGAAAAACGCATGTACGAGGAGGGAATTGAGGAAACTCGAGTCCTTAAGAACCGCATCAATAACAATGTTGAAAAGTTTGCGAGAGAAAAGTACTACATGCATCGCCCGGATGAGGAAGTCTTCATTATACGGACCTCGGATTAGGTAGTGCCCAGGACAGTTTTTACATTCTATCACTTTCATTTTATTGAATAGTCTTCCAAAAATATATATATTCGGGCATCTTTTGAATTAAACTCAATACACATGTCGATACTCGTCAATAAAGACTCAAGAATAGTAGTTCAGGGCTTTACCGGTAATGAAGGGTCCTTTCACGCGGGACAAATGATTGAATACGGAACCACCGTTATTGGCGGTGTTACTCCGGGAAAAGGAGGCCAATTGCACTTGGACCGTCCCGTTTTTAATAGCGTTCAGGACGCCGTCGATCAGGAGGGCGCTGACGTATCTCTCATTTTCGTGCCACCGGCCTTTGCCGCTGATGCTATTATGGAAGCCGCCGAAGCCGGCATTGGCGTTATCGTCGCTATTACTGAAGGTATTCCCGTTCAGGATATGGTGAAGGTCAAAGAATTTTTAAAGAGTTTTGATACCACGCTCATTGGGCCCAATTGTCCCGGAATTATCACCCCCGATGAAGCGAAGGTGGGCATTATGCCGGGATTTATTCATAGAAAGGGCCGCATTGGTATCGTATCCCGATCGGGCACGCTCACCTATGAAGCAGTCGATCAGGTGACCAAAGCAGGTATGGGCCAATCGTCATGTATTGGAATTGGCGGAGACCCCATCGTTGGCACCACCACGAAGGAAGCCGTTGAGATGTTTATGGCAGATGACGAAACAGATGGTATCGTTATGATCGGAGAAATTGGCGGAGGTATGGAGGCTGAGGCCGCACACTGGATTAAGGAACATGCGACGAAGCCCGTTGTTGGCTTTATAGCCGGGCAGACAGCGCCCAAGGGTAGGACTATGGGGCATGCCGGTGCTATTGTTGGCGGCGAGGACGATACGGCATCCGCTAAGATGAAAATCATGAAGGCCTGTGGCATTCACGTCGTAGAGTCTCCGGCTAAAATAGGGATTACGATGAAAGAAGCACTGCAGTAATAGTCCGCTGTTTTAGGAAATAATATTTTGGGGGTATCCTCTCGGTCCGGGAAGATACCCTTTTTCTATGCCAGATATTTAGTAGGCAATCTGACTTCTGTTCAATCCAACCGTTGACGGCCCTCGAGGTCGGGCTCTGCGGGGGTCCGCGTTCGCTCCCGTCCCGGCCCCGGAAATGACACTAGTCCCGGAGTTCCTTTCAGATAATAACTCCAGCCAAAAACTCAATTCCGCACCGGGGCCGTGACTGCTTCGCACCCCTACGATCCCTTACCCAATAATATGAGGAGTTGACAATTTCCATTGTCACGGGAAATAATTTTCTATCTTAGGACTGTAAACAATTAAAGTATGGATGAATTTTTTAAAGCAGCGGTAGAAGAGGCCCGACTCGGAGCATCCGAAGGTGGCGTACCTATTGGCAGTGTATTGGTGCACGAGGGAAAAATTATTGGTCGCGGGCACAATCAGCGGGCGCAGAAAGGCAGTACGATTTTGCATGCTGAGATGCATGCCCTGGAATCCGCGGGGCGACAATCCGCGCGCGTGTATAGAGAATGTACCATTTACACCACTTTATCTCCTTGCTCTATGTGTTCAGGCGCCATTGTGCTGTATGGTATTCCACATGTAGTAATTGGGGAGAACCAAACCTTTATGGGTGAAGAAGAGTGGTTGAAAGAGCGAGGAGTCAAAGTCGAGGTTCTCCACAATGAAGAATGTCAGGAGCTCATGAAAGCATTCATTCAGGAACGGCCTGACTTATGGAATGAGGATATTGGAGAATAGGACGAAACCCGCTAATTTTTGAATCAATATTTCAGCTTTCAGGCGTTTGATGCCCTTTGATTCCAATGCAAGTGGGAAAGCGCCCGGAGCGACTACGCTACAGCGCAGCTTCCTTGGTCAAAGGGCGCAAGCGTGAGGCGTCCCGCCTTGGCGGGACAAGCCCTGTAGGGCGCACCGCCGCAGGTGGTGCGGTACGAAGTAGAGGCGTAAATTTTACGCCTCTCGAGTACGGGACCCCGAAAGGGACCGACCCCGAGCCGGCTAACAGCCGAGCGAGGGGGCACGCCCAAAAATAAAAAAAACTAGTCTTGCCCTACATCCTTTTTGTGAGAAGTCCTCTGCGGAGTTCCGGACAGATATTCGGGATCCACGATCAATAAACCGAAGGACTCGCAATCTTCTTTGGTTTGTTTGGCATGATGGCGGCCATGAGCGCGCAAAATAGCTCGGCTATACTTACTGTCGAGTTGCTTGAACCACTTGAACCGACGATGGATATAGACATCGTGGATCAGAAAGTAAGTGATGCCGTACAGGGAAATTCCAATGCCTACGAACAGTGCCCAAAGGTGGTCTGTAGAGGTGCCCAGAATATAGAAAAAGGCCGAAGGAATGGCAAAAACCAGAAAAAATAGATCGTTTCGTTCGAAAAAACCATCTTTATCTCGATGCGGCTTGTGGTGATCTTCATGCCAACTCCAAAGAGGCCCGTGCATGACGTATTTATGGGTAAACCAGGCCATAAATTCCATTCCAACATAAGCCAGAAGCGTGATTCCAATATATTTTAGTGCAATCATAGGTAGAAGATGTATAGGCTCCCGAAAAATATAAAAAGCCAAATGTATACGCAAATAACAACCCAGTGATAGGACTTGTTCCCCAAGAATTGGTAAATCGCGGAAAAGAGTGCGGCGAGAATCCACCAGGCGACAAAATTGCTCATGGGAATGTCCTCTTGAGTCCAGGTCCACATGTTGAAAGCGACCGCGATCGGCTCGATGAGCATGTCGAGGGCTACGGCGAGTGTGGCGGAGAGTAGGGTGATGGCTAGCGAAGACCAACGGGGAGCTATGGCTCGTGCGAAGTGGACGGTACCCACGATAACGAGTACCCAATTGACTCCAATGAGTAGGGGTGTGCCGGCAATTTTCGGCCCGAGAACGGGGCCGTAGTGATAATTTCCAAAGGGAAATCCGGTCTGAACGCCTAGAATTTCAATTCCCAGACCAGCGAGGTATATGATTAGCAGAGAGAAGAAGAGGCGCGGATGCCAGGGGCCTAAATATAAGAAAACGATGGCTGTGGCCAGAAGGAGCTGCATAGGCGTGAGAGCAATGATGTCTTCATTGCTAAAAATGAGGATCTGGCTCAAGCCCACGGCATACATGATGCTAATTAAAGCAACTGCGACATAGGAGTGATATTTTTGAAAAAATTGCTTCACGAGCGGTCCATTTCGCCTGAGGTTATTTTCGCTGACAGAAGGCAGAGTGGAATGCCTCCTCCCGGGTGCACACTGCCTCCACAAAAGTACAGGTTTTTAACTTTGGGGTGAAAATTGGGATGTCGATTAAAGGCGGACATCATGTCGTTGGATGCGCTGCCGTAGAGTGCTCCCCGGAACGAGGAGGTGTCTTGCTGGATTTGGAGGGGTGTCCAGACTTTTTCCACTGCAATATCTTTCTGGATATCTAGTCCCAGGCATTGTTGAATTTTTTTCAGTGTGTGCTGTTTGATCTGCGGTTGGAGGGCTGTCCAATTCTGCTTCCTATGATAGGGGGCGTTGATCATGACGAACCAATTTTCGCCAGAGCCTGGAGCTTCCCCCGCTAGCACTTTTGACGTGATATTGATGTACACGGTGGGGTCGTCCGACATTCTTCCTTCTCTGATGGCTTTGAACTCTTCTCGATAATCATCGGAAAACAGGATATTGTGTAATCCCAATTCATGCACTGGTCTTGAAATCCCCCAGTAAAAAATATAGGCGGAGGAGGAGCGTTCTTCTCGGTGAAGTTGCCGTGGCAGGGGGAGGTCGGGCAAAAGTTGGTGGTAGGTGGGGTGAATATCCACATTGCTGATAACGCTATTTGCAGAGAGTTTTTCGCCATCGACGAGAACCCCTTTGGCCTGTTGGTCTTCGTGCAGGATGCGCTCTACTTTTTGGTTCCAATGGTAATGAACGCCCAGGTCCCGCCCCAATTCATACAGAGACTGAGCAATACTGTACATACCTTTGTCGGGCAGGAAGGTGCCTTGATTGTGCTCAAAATGCGGGATGACAGACATCATACCCGAAGTTCGATAGGGGTCTGATCCATTGTAGGTCGCGTAGCGATCAAAGAGTTGGACCAACTTGGGATGAGTGAAAAAGTTTTTATTGAATTTGTGCAGTGAGGAAAACAAACCGTATCGAAAGAAACCGGGAATAGCGGCGAAAGCGTCTTTTTTCCACCAACTATCCGATCGATGCAGGGATCGGTCTAAAAATATTCGACCTACCTTATCGTATTTCCAAGCACTGTCCTTTAAGTATTTTTTGATTTGCCCTTTTGGGGTGCCGAGCGCCTCAGCGGCATTTTTCTCAAAGACTTCGAGATTGGCCGAGGCCGTGAAGCGCGTGTCGTCGCTCCAGAAATATCGGCAAGACTCTTCCATTTTCTGGTAATTGAAATAGTCGGTCCTGTTTTTGCCGGCCAAACTAAAGAGTTCGTCCATAAACTCCGGCTGAGTGAAGAGGGAGGGACCGCCATCGAATCGAAATCCGTCGATTTTAAATTGGTGAATTTTCCCACCGGGACTGCTTGTCGCCTCGAACACTTCTACGCTATCTCCAGCTACGGCGCGCCGGATGGCAAGAGCCAGACCTGCCACTCCCGCACCTACAATTATCGTTTTTTTCGTTTTGGAAGATGCAGTTGAATTCATTATAGCATGACTCTTTCTCGAGGAATTAAATTGTCTTTTGTTCTCATTAGTGGGATAATGACATAAAAGTCGGTGCCTTTGTTTACTTCGGTTTCAAAATATATTTTTCCGTTGAAGCCTTCGATAATATTGGCGCAAATGGCCAGTCCCAAACCCGTACCTGAGTTTTTGCTCGTGAAGTTAGGTTTAAACACTTTTTCTTTCACCTCCTCGGGAATTCCCTTTCCATTATCAGAGACGAGTATGATAGCTGTTTCTTCTTTTTTATACAACTTGATGACAATTTCTCCCCGTCGATCATCGGGAATAGCCTGAATGGAGTTTTTGACCAGATTGCTCATCACGCGGAGTAAGTGATCTTTGTCCGCGAATACTCTGATCTCATCTATTGGGACAAATAATTGAATGTCCATGTCCTCTCTTTTGCGGAATAAGTCGTGAATCGAGGCGACGACTTCGTTGAGTGAAACCACGCGATTTTCAGGCTCCGGCATTTTGGCAAAACTCGAAAATTCGCTGGCAATGCGGTTGAGATTATCTATTTGTTCGATGAGTGTTTGACTGACCTTCCTGAAGAGTTCTTCCTTATTCGGACTGTTTTGATCTATGGCCAGCTGCAGGTGTTGCAGTGAAAGCTTCATCGGAGTCAATGGATTTTTTATTTCGTGAGCGACCTGTTTGGCCATTTCCCGCCAGGCGGTTTCTCGCTCTGTAGCTGCCAGCATTTTGGCGCTCTCTTCTAATTGCAAAATCATCCGATTATAATCGCTGATGAGTTCTCCTAACTCGTCTTTTTGCTTCCAATCGAGCGGGATATTTTTTTTGCCGAGCTTGAGGGACTTGAGGCGTTCGCTCAATACTTTAAGAGGCGCAGTAATTGAGTTTGAAATGGCGACGGCGATTCCACCGGCCAATACGAATAAGAAAACATAAATATTGAGCAAGGTCGAGATAAACTGTCCAAATTCATAATTAAGATTCATGCTTTCAGATGAAGTATTGTATTGAGCGATGGCTTTTACTTCACCATTGACCAGGACGGGATGGTATATTTCCCCCTTTCTCGTGGCGAATCTCTTATCCCTGAAGTTGGGCATCGTCAGACTTTCGTGGGGGAGGAGAGGGTTTCCTTCTCCAATTATTTTTTGTCCGTTGGGATCATATAGATTGCCCGAGGTGCGGTGCTGGCTTTGGTTTTGTTGAAAAGCTGAGTCAATAGATAGAGAGGGTTGCCGCTCAAGTTGTTCCTCCAGGTCATCTATGGCGGCAGATGTTAGTGCTACGGCGACCTGCTCCACCTGTTTTTGCCCCTGTTGTTGAAAATAGAAGTACGTCACCCAGGCAATCATGAGAAAAGAGCCCACAGTGACGGCTAAAATATAGTATTGAATTCGTTTGCGAAGACTGGGGATAGCGGACCAATAGAAATGCCATTCACTAGGCAGCAACTCAAATCTATTATTGAGTAGAAGCAGTAATAATGTGAACATGACCCAGAGCACAAATAAAAATGCATAGAGAGAAATGGGTTGGGTGATACCCTCCTGATTTTCCATGATCAGGTATTGTACTTCTTCGATTTGGGCAATTTGATAATTTCGCTGTCCCAATGATATATTGATCATTTCTCCTTCATTGGGAGTTACGTCCAGCGGATAGGTGCGCGGCAAGAACTGGCCTCTTGAAAAAGTTCTCTCACCTCCTTCATAACGAGCAATAGAAAAGTAACTGGATTGAGTCTCCGGGGGGCGTTCTGTTTCCACCCATTCGAGGAGGAATCTTTCTTTTTCCTGAGTAAATCGATCTCTACTAAAGGAAAAAATAAGCAGAGATGTGCAGCCCGCCAATACCGTTAGCCAAATAAAGGGCCAGGTCAAGCCTCCGGATACATTCTCAGCAAATAAATCCAGGAGAATAATAATAATGAACGCTACGATAAAAAAGGCAAAGGGATGAACACTGATTGGGAAGTAGAGTACAATGGGTAAAAAGATGCTCCCTGCTGCAAGGAGCAATAATAGCTTTTTGTCCAGAGGTAAAGCTGTCTTAACAATTCGACGATGCATTCGATAAGACGCGATGAATAATGTAGAAACAAAGAGGACGATGCAACCGTACCAAAAGATATTTTGCCATTGCCAATATAGAATGCTGCTCGGGTCAGGAGCCGGCATCATATGCAGGAGGGTATGTCTGATGATGGCAGCGGCAAAGTAAAAGGTCATCAATAGAGAGAGGAAATAGAATAAGGCAAGCCCTTGGCTTCCTAGATTTTTATCCGTCCATCGGGAGGACCACTGTAAGGGATGTGGACAAATGGCAATTAAAAAAGAAAGCAGAGCTATATTAGATACCCATTCCCATTGATGAGAGAAATGGATCTCTGAAGAATTGTCTAGAAAAAGCGCAGTTATTCCCATGGGCAAATCCGGCTCGTACCACAATAGGGCGAGTTTTGCCAGTAGAACAGAACCCGCAATAATTGAGGCGCGTGCAAGGGATGAATATTTCTTTTTTGATGTCCACCAATAGATTAAACCGATGAAAGTTAAAAGGAATACCATGAGGCAGCTCCAGGACAGGGCCCGGAGGAGGTGATTATCTTCCTTAGAAATAGTGAGCCTGAGCTCCCGGTTTAATTTGCGGCTGTAAACTTTGTATTGCTGATCTTCTGAATCATCGAAGAATGTTTCATTCTGGGACTCAAAGGTCGATAACGGCAGCCAACGAAAGATATATACATTCTCGAGTTCAAGACAATACAGACAAATGCCACCTTTCTTTACTTTTACTACCTGCCAGGGATTTTCTGCATTGCACTTTGCTGGGAGTTCTTGGATTGGCCAGCTGTGATCGCTCCAATACATCCAACTACTGTCGTGTTTGCTGAGTACCGCAAACTCTGTATGTGTAGTTTTTTGATCAAGAATTCCTCGTATTTCAGTGGAGGAAGAGGTCTCTGAAAGGGAGGAATTCCAGCGCTCGATTTCCCCGGGGGTGGGAGTGGCAGATTGCAATGTTCTATCTAATTTTTCTCCCAACTGTTCTATTTCTGAAGCTTCGGGGACAGCACTTGCTTTTTGGTCGAGCCAAAGACCTGCCATTAAGCTGACGGCGATAAGGATAGCAGCAGTCAGGGGTTGAGTATAGTCCCTGATCGCTAATCGTGAATGGCGAAAGTAGCTCATAGCAGAAATATTTCCATTCAAAGGTAAATCATATTACCACAAAATGTTATATTTAACTAGCTTTTCTTTGGTTATTCCGCCATTTCTGATTCCGTTGATATGCTTATTAAGTGAAATTAACGGATTAACCACTCATCCGGAATCACTTTGATTAGTTATTAGATGTTGGGCAATCTCTGAAATTATTGACTGGTGCGAAGTCCTCTTTTGCTGGCTACACAGGAAAGGTTTCTATCTATTCACCAATAATAAGAGAAACTGAACATAAATATTGCAATGGGGGAACCTCAGGAAGACTTCAATGTGTTATAGATAAAGTTTACTGAGTTTGTCGCCTCGAAAGGGGAGGAAAGTCCGGACAACGCAGGGCACTGCACCGTGGAAATCACGGGGTTTCTTCATCTTATGGGTGAAGGGATACAGATAGTGTCACAGAAACTAAACCGTCATGCTCAGGCGTGATAAGGGTGAAACTGTGCGGTAAGAGCGCACATGTCTGTAGAGTAATTTACAGGTAGGATAAACCTTGCAGGTTGCAATGCCACATATACTTCGGTTTGAAATCGGCCCGATTGATTCTGTTTACAGAAGCCGTTGGGGGTAGGCAGCGTTAGATAAATGACAGACACTTGAAAGAGTTACAGAATCCGGCTTATGACGTAAATTTTTAAAAGGGGGAAGAAATTCCCCTTTTTTTTATCATACCTACTTCTGGGAAAGAATGGGAAGAATACTTAATACATCCTTCCAACGGTAAAAGCGGGAGGGAAAGAAATCAAACACACTTGAGTCTGCTCCGAAAGTCTTTTGCAATGAGAATGAGCCCGCTTTATTCAGAAACTATATCATAAATATTGTCACTGGCTTAGGTAAGTTGTTGAAT
>JAWLFI010000258.1:0-2909 GCA_041685645.1 Saprospiraceae bacterium
TTTTAGTATTTTCATGAGGTTCAATTGACATGTAATCTCAAAAAACAATATTGTGAAAGATCATCAGAAACCTATAATAAACCTCCTGACATATACCTTTACCTTGCTCTTCCTGAGCCTGATTTCCCTCTCCGGCCTGCAAGCGCAAAGTCCGGTGGGATTGTGGAAAACGATAGACGATGAATCGGGAGAGGCCAAGTCACAAATCAAAATCTATAAGGAAGACGGCAAGCTCTATGGCAAAGTGGAAAAAATCTTAAAAAAGAGTAGTCAAACGCATTGCGAAAAGTGTCCCGAACCACACACCGGCAAGCCCATAAAAGGTTTGCGCGTCATTTGGGATCTGGAAAAAAGTGGAGATGAATGGACCGATGGAGAGATTATGGATCCGGTAAAAGGTAAAATCTATCGCTGTACGATCACCATGGACGGAAAGGATACCCTCAAGGTTCGCGGCTACCTTGGATTCTCGGCTTTTGGACGCACGCAGGAGTGGTCCAGAGTAAATTAAATCAGCAAATTTAGAGAGGTCAGGCAATAAGCGCCCGATTTACCAACGTTATAAGGGCAAAATCATAGAAAATCAACTTATGTATCAAAATTTTACCCCTGAAGACATGATCAAATACCTCTACGCCGAAATGGAAGAAGCGGAGTCCATCCACTTGATGGAATGGCTGCTCAGTGATGAAAACGCCATGGAAGTATTTGATCAACTCTCTGCCTCTAAAGTCCTTCTCGATAGCATTTCTTTTCATCCTCGCCCCTCATCTGTGAGAAAATGCATCGCGCACAGCAACGCCCTGGCTTTACAGCACCATACGCTATAGCGGAGTAGAGACCCGAAGGTGTCCGGAAGCTTTGGTCAAACAGGCTTTTAGTGGCCATTCGACAAACTGCCCCGGGGCTATGTCATCCGCCACTGCTTGCTGTGGAACAATGCTCTCCGCAGACATACCGGGAATGGTATTCAACTCCAAAAAATAGAACTCATCCCCTTGTAGAATAAAATCGACTCGCACTAAGCCATCACAATCTAAACTGTGATATATCCGGCGAGCCAAATCTCGTGCTTTTTCCGCAACTTGTGGTGACAATTGAGCCGGCGTGATTTCCTCACTTTGTTTCTCGTACTTCGCAGCAAAATCAAAAAACTCGTTAAAGGGTTTGATCTCTGTCAGTGGCAAAGCTCTCACGCCCGTTTCCGTCTGCACAACCCCACAGGAAAACTCGCGACCCGAAATGCATTTTTCAATCATTACTTCATCGTCATAGCTGCGGGCCTTCTCTATGGCCGACTCCAGTTCCTCTAACTGCTTCACTTTCGTTATTCCAAAAGAGCTTCCTTGTTTATTGGGCTTCACGAAAAGGGGGAACCCCCAATCCACAATACTCTCATAATCCAATCTGTCCCCGGCCCGCAAGCAGCAGGAGGGCGCCATTGGCACGAAATCTCTTAAAAAATGTTTTGTGGCCTGCTTGTCGAAAGTCAATGCACTGGTAAATACCGAGCAACAAGTGTAGGGCAAACCCAGCATGTCGAAATAGCCCTGAATGAGACCATCCTCAGCCGGTTGGCCGTGAATCATCACATAGGCAGCATCCAAAGTAATTTGCTGATCACCCAAAACTAATGCGCCCAGATTGAGGTCAAAATATCCATCTTCTCCGCAGGTCCACCGCCTTCGCTGTACATCTATGGTATATAAGTCATATTCCCCCGAATCCAAATGTTGCTGCACATAAGCAGCCGATTTCAAAGCGACCTCGCGCTCTGCACTGTATCCACCGGTGAATAATCCTATCTGCAATTTTTTCTTCATTTTGACGGCTTGCTTATAGCTATTTCAAATATATAAAACTTTTTAATAATATTTCAGCACTCCCCATTATTTGGAGAATGCTTTTCCGCTTTTTGGCTGATAAAGAGTTTCTATCTTTGAGGGGTGATACGAGAACAACAGCGCGTCAAAACCTTTGGTCTGAACATCCTCCTCTTGTTCCTGATCAATGCCCTGATCAAGCCATTTTATTTGTTTGGCATTGATCGTACGGTGCAAAACGAGCTGGGAGCTGAATCTTATGGCTTATTTGCCGTATTTTTCAACTTCGTCTTTTTATTTCAGATTTTTGCGGATCTCGGCATCCAAAATTTTAGTCAGCAGTGGATTTCGCGGCAACGAGGCAGCGTAAAGACTCTCTTTGCCCGTGTACTGCCAGCCAAATGGACACTCAGTCTGATATTTATTCCCATTATTTTCTTAGCGGGAGCGATGAGCGGTTATTTGCAAAAATACCCCCTATTGTTTTCCGTCCTGGCCTTCAATTTTTTCCTGAATTCCTGGGTGCTTTTCCTCCGTACGGTGGTAAGTGGCCTGGGCTATTACAAAACGGACAGTCTTTTTTCCAGTCTGGATAAAATTCTCATGATTTTTGTCGTGGGTTGGATGCTATGGGGCATGGAAGAAGGCAGCCTGAGCTTGATGCGATTCGTTTGGGCGCAGACCTTTTCGTATGGACTCACAATCTGTGTTGTGGGAGTGTGGGTCATTCGCAAAATTGGCCGGATTCGTCCGCGTTGGACAGGGCCCAATTTGCGCGTTATTCTGCGCAAGGCCTTACCCTATGCAAGCATTGTTTTTTTAATGACCATATTTACCCGGGTCGATGTCATAATGATTGAATGGCTCCTGGAGGATGGCTACTATCAGTCGGGTGCCTATGTTGCCGGCGTCCGTCTGTTAGACGCAGCCAACATGGCCGGCTTTCTCGTAGCCGGCTTATTGCTTCCCATGTTTTCTCATGCGAGTCGATCTTCAAAGCCCCCCGTCGATCTCGTGAGAGCCGGCTGGTTTTTTCTCATGGCCATCGCCCTGCCGCTGAGCGGCTTTTGTTGGTGGTATGCCGAG
>JAWLFI010000074.1:0-11842 GCA_041685645.1 Saprospiraceae bacterium
ATCATTTAATCTTTTCAAAATCATATACAATTTTTCTTCAATCCTTATTGCACAATGCTTTTGTCCCTCGGTGAGGGATAGTAAGGGCCGCACTCCGCCAGCGGGCGGAGTGCGGGTCACGGGCATAAATCGAAGGAGGAAAAGATGGGTTTGGAGGTTGCATTGGGGGATCAGTGCTCATATATATATCTTTTATGCCCGGGACCGATAGCCCTGCATAGCCCGACCCCCGGCAGTTCGAACTGCCGGGGGGCACCGCCAAAAAACCCAAAAAAAATTAAGAGCCTTTGAGGATATCGGGATGAACGCCCATACTGGAAAAGCCTCCATCGTGAAAAAGGTTTTGCATCGTTATTTTTCGGGAGAGGTCGGAAAACATAAAGACGCAATAGTCTGCGCACTCATCAGCCGTGGCATTCCCGAGGGGGGAGAGGGTTTCGGCGTAGTTGTAAAAATCGTCAAAGCCCTTGACGCCACTGCCCGCTGTTGTCATGGTAGGGGACTGGGAGATGGTGTTGACACGGACATTATTTTTCTCTCCGAAGTGATATCCAAAGCTGCGTGCAAAGGACTCGAGAAGGGCTTTGGATTCTGCCATTTCGCTGTAATCGGGGAAGGTTCGCTGTGCGGCGATATAGCTCAGGGCGAGGATGGATCCCCAATGCTGCATACAGTCATTTTGGTAGGCGACTTGCATGCATTTATGAAAGGATACGGAGGAGATGTCGAATGATTTGAGCATCCAATCGTAATTGAGATCGGTGTATTCCTTGTTTTTTCTGACATTGATAGACATGCCAATGGCGTGCAGGAAGAAATCGATTTTCCCGCCGAGGATCTCCTGCGATTGGGAAAAGAGGTTTTCGAGGTCCTCCACTTTAGTGGCGTCAGCGGGAATGACTTCAGCTCCGAGTTCTTCCCCCAGAGTCTGTATGCCTCCAAACCGAAGAGCGACCGGAGCATTCGTCAAAGTGATATTCGCGCCATGGGCGGCGCATTTTTGAGCGACTTTCCAGGCAATAGAATTTTCATCGAGGGCGCCAAAGATGATGCCGCG
This sequence comes from Saprospiraceae bacterium, assembly GCA_041685645.1. Classification (GTDB taxonomy): domain Bacteria; phylum Bacteroidota; class Bacteroidia; order Chitinophagales; family Saprospiraceae; genus JAWLFI01. Next base: position 1,058 of record JAWLFI010000074.1, read on the forward strand.
TTTTCCTTCGAGCAATTGTGGGCTCATATTGTATTAATTTTCGTGATGTAATAGTTCTTTTGCATTGGCCAAAGCGGCCGGTGTGGGAGGATCGCTGCTAAGCATGGTAGCTATGGCATGGGCGCGATGCTCTCCTTTCAGTGCTTTGACGCGGGTAAAAGTTCTTTTGGAATCTGTTTCTTTATATACGAAGTAATGGATGTCACCCTGCGCAGATATTTGGGGAGAGTGTGTAATAACGATGACCTGGTGTTCGCGCGATAATTTCTTTAAAATGCGGCCCATTTTCAGGGCGACATCTCCGGAGACTCCTGAATCGATCTCATCGAACATGAGGGTAGGCAGGGGAATGGCTGCAGCCACAATGGACTTAATGGCCAGAGCCAGGCGGGAAAGTTCTCCACCGGAAGCCACGTCTTTTATCTTGCCTGTTGGGGCGCCTTTATTGGCGGAAAATCTAAAATCTACCTGGTCTTTTCCCGCCGGATTGAGTTCTTTGGTTTGTTTGAGATCAACTTCAAAAGCGGCATCGGGCATGGACACCTGCTGTAATCTCTGAGCGACTTCCCGCTCAAACTGAGGTATGACGGATATTCTATTATTTGACAAATTACCGGCGAGTTCTACGGCTTGTTTTTTCGTCTTTTCAATATCCAATTCCAGGCTCTGGATTTGGGAAGAAGAGTGCTCGAGTTGTTCCAGTGACTGCGAAAATTCTTCTTGCAGGGCGATGAGCTCATCGGCATCATCGAGCTTGTGTTTTTGTTGCAGTGTATGTATGTCCTGCATTCTTTCTTCTACTTCTTCTTGTTCTTTTGGCTTGTAGTCGAGGTCTTCTGTAGCTAATTCGGCCTCGCGGGCGATATCATCGAGTTCGATTTGAGCTTCCCGGATTCTATTTAAAAGGTCTTCAGCGGCCGAGCCGGCATGTTCAAATTTCACAATGAGATCCGACAGCATGCCTGAGACGGAGGGTTCGGACTCCAGAATCCAATTGGTGGCCGATTGATAGGCTGTTTTCAGTTCTTCGACGTGACTCATTCTTTCCAGATTCTGTTCGAGTTCGAACCATTCTCCCATTTGATAATCGAGTTCTTGGAGTTCGTTGAGTTGGAATTTTAGAAACTCTTCCTCACGGGCGCGCTGCTGTTGATCGGCTTTGAGTTGATCGAGCTGCTCTCGCAATTGGACGAGCTGTTTATATTTCACCTGATACTCCTTTACCGCAGCTTGTTGGCCGGCCAGGGCATCCAGGGTTTTGAACTGGAAAGAGAGTTGGTGAATATCCAGGGTGTCGAATTGTCGATGAAGGTCAATAATAAACTGACTGAGCTCTTTGAGAACATTGAGTCTGGTGGGCGTGTCATTAATAAAGGCTCGACTCTTCCCATTGGGTTTTATTTCTCTTCGGACGATGCATTCCTGGTGATAATCGAGTTCATGGTGCTCGAAAAAGGGCTGTAAATCGTAGTGATCAATATCAAAGGTGCCTTCTACGATGCATTTTTTGTCTTCGTTGTACAGAACTTTTGTATCTGCTCGTTCTCCCAGGATCAGTCCCAGCGCACCCATGATGATAGATTTTCCTGCTCCGGTCTCTCCCGTGATTGTGGTCAAATGGGAAGAAAACTGAAGGTCAACTTCATCGATAATGGCGTAATTTTGAATCCATAATTGTCGGATCATAGACGATACTTCTTAAATACAAATATAACTAAAGTCAGAGGAACTCTCTATTGCAGTTTTTGCTGCCAGGAAGATTCCAGGGGCTTTCCGTACTGGGCTGCCGTGTTGGCATCCTGACGGGCCTGTTGGAATTGATTGAGACTAATATGCACTTTCGCTCTAAATTTGTAGTAATCTCCATTATCGGGATTCAATTTCAATGCTTGATTCGCGGCTTTTAGGGCTTCCTGCAAGTCATTGACTCGCATACTACTCAGTCCGTAATTATACCACATATTATGGTCATTCGGCCGATATTGTAAATAGGTAGCCAGGTCTTTTCTAGACTGTTCAAATTTTCCCAATTGGTCGAAAACAGCAGCGCGATTGGTATAAGCAGAGAGGTGATTTGGATCCAACTCAATGCCTTTGTTCAAATCCTCCAGGGCCTGCTTAAAATTTTGCAGTCTCGCATGAGTAGCTCCCCTGTTGGAATAGTACTCGCCGTTATTGGGTTCCAGCTCTATGGCTTTGTTGTAATCCTTTAGCGCGAGATCCAGCTTTCCGCTATTAAAATAAAGCTTTGCGCGGCTGTTGTAAGTGGCATGTCGAGTTTCATCAGACTGGATCGCTTTTGTGTAGTCACTCATGGCTTTTTGAGAAATATTATTATCTCTGTAATAATTGCCCCTGTTCCCCAGGGCGAGTGGGGAATTTGGGTAGATATCGAGCACATGAGACCACATGGTTTCGCTGTTTTGCCATATTTTAGCTTGTTGCGCAGTCCAGACAGAGTAGATAATGAGTAAGCTCAGGGCTATGGCGCGCGCTAAATTATGATTGCGATATTTTTGAAAGATGGTGCCGGCCCAGAAAAAGAAACCGAAATAGCCAATATAAGTGAATCGATCGGCTATAAAGCCCTGTCCGGCACCCACGACCTGCAGTAAAAAGATCACATTTACCGTAAAAAAAGCAAAGGCAAACAGGGCCGTTTTCCGCTTGGTTTTCCAGAGCCAATACCACAAGGGCAGGAGAGGAAGAAAGGCTGTGGCTACCAGATAGTGAATGGTCTTTAAACCATCGGGGAAGGGGTAGAGGGGGGACATGGGGTAAGGAATGATGAGCTTATACAAATACACCATATACGAAAAGGCCCCGATGATGGGACGCTCATACCATTGGAATATATCTTGGGTCGTGCCGGGATTGAGGGAGCCGGCATCAGCTAAAAAGTAAAGTCCACTGACCCCCGTGATGAGTGAAAGGAGGAAGAATGGCCATTTTGAGATCACATCTTGCCAGCTCAGTCTTTTTTTCATTAAATAGTCAGCACAGAGAAAGGCGAGGGGAAGGGATACAGCTTGTATTTTAGATAAGAGCGCCAGAGGGAAAATGAGCAGGGCGTACCAAAAATACTTTTTGTCTTTGTAAGATTTGAGGTAGAGTAGAAAGGAAAGCCAAAAAAAACAAGCCAGGAGCACATCTTTTCTCTCTGTTATCCATGCGACCGATTCGACTCGCATGGGGTGAAGGGCGAAAAGCAAGGCGACGAAAAGCGCAATCGTGGGGCTTAGTTTTAATCGTCGGCTGACAAAGAAAACCAATAGGCAAGCTATGGCATGCAGCATGAGGTTCGTGAAGTGCATTTTTTGTGGATCCATGCCGTAGATCGCGTGCTCGATCGCGAAGGTTAAAATCGGCAGTGGATTGTAATTGCCAATAATAGAGCGAGTAAAAATATTCTTAATGTTTTGTCCGGAGAGCGATTGAATATCCTGATTTTCGTAAACGTTAACATCGTCGTCCCAATAGACAAAATCTGCATCCCAAATGGGCGAGTAAGAGAAAATGACAACGAGGGCAATAATCCCGGCGACAGCCCAAAAGGGAAGGCTATTCTTTTTCTTCTTTTTTGTAACGCCCTTTTTTTTCTTCCTCTTTTTAGCTGCCATGGTGTAAAGAATTATTCTGCTTCCAAAGTATTATTGAATCGCTCTCTTATAAGGTCCTGAACGTACACAGCTACTTTGTCGAGATAGGGTTCGGAGGAAACAAAGCAGACCTCGTTTTCCAGTGTTTGAATAGCGGTGGCGGTCGTTTGCCCGATAGCGACCAAACAGGGAAAGGGTGGGTTTTGGAATTTAAAATAGGCTTTGGCGTTGAGTGGGCTGGTGAGAACTGCAATGTCGTGTTCTTCAAAATTGACACTTTCTTTTATCTCGTTGGAATAGACGACCAGGTCGAGTAATTTCCAGTCCACACCAGTGACCTGCCGCAGTCGATTCAGGCTGTTGTCTGCGCGAACGGCCAAAACGGTATCACCGGAGAACCATTCCTTAAAAGCATTGAAAGTGATTCCGGGTTGGCCCTCACCGATGAAGTGAACCTTTTTCACATAGTTATTCAGGGTTTTGGCCGTATTGGCACCTAAAGTAGCATACTTCACCTTATTCGGCAGTTCGATTTCTTTCTCCTCTACTTGCTTAAAAAAGAACTCTACTCCTTTTCTACTATAAAAAAAGAGACAATCTACATCGGGGATTTTATCAAAGCTCACTTGTCGATATTCCAGAAAATTGACGCCCATCACCTTGTGCCCTTCTTTCTGCAGCGGGGTTTTAAAGTCTTCAATGGGCTCTTTTTTCGTAATGAGAATGTTTGCCATACTATAAAACGTCTATTTGACCAGCCTCAATCAAAACGAAGAGACTTTTCGCCGCAGCGATCGTATCGTAAAAAGCATCGTTGGGATTTGTGTAAGGTTTCCCAAAAACTTTCTGGTGTAATTCCACGAGAGAGGGCCATTTGAGCTTTCCTCCTCTGCCCGGAATTTTACAAAAATAAGTAGATTCTTGCATTATGCAATAGGATTCAGATACACTGAGTCGTTGCGGCATATTCATCCTGTAAAATTCAGCGAGAACTACGTTCTCATTAAATCTCAGGTTGTGCGCAAAAATCACTTCTGCCTGATCCACAACTTTAGAAAAGGTCTTGAGAATTTCTTTGAGCGGTTGGCCTTCCTCTTCGGCGCGTTCTTTGGTAACTCTGGAAAATTTTTCGATTTCAGGAGTTAATTCGTATTCTGTTGGCTCTACGATATAATTTCCGCTTTCTATCTTTTTGTATTTTTCGTCAAATAAAATCCAGGCTAAATGCACGAGTCGCGGCCAGCTAAAGGTGTCTGTAGCATAGGCTTTCCAGTTTTTTGGTTTCCCGGCGGCGGAACAATCAAATACTAAATACATGATTACTTTTTCTTTTGAAGAAGTTCGAAAACGGTTTCTGCTAATTGGTCTGATGTAGCTGAACTGTAATGAACAAATCTAACGGCGGCGTCCCATTGCTCTGCTATGGCAGCCCAAACGTGAAAATTGTTCTCTTGGTCTGTTTCACAATACACGCCAAGTGGCGTTTGACAGCCGCCTCCGAGTTGCTTGAGCACACCTCTTTCAATATTTGTTATTCTTCCAGTATCAGGATGATGGAGTGTCAACAGTTGTTTTCGCAGCGCGATATCATCTGTTCGCGTCTGAATGCCCAGGACTCCCTGTGCGGGTGCCGGAACAAACTCTTTGGGGTTGCAGTGAAAAACGTGATATTCCGACAAATCCACTTTTATTCTGGTAGCACCCGCAGCAGCTAAGATAATGCCATCTAAATGCTCTGACTTGATTTTGCTGATGCGCGTCGGGACATTGCCGCGAATATCTACAATTCGGACATCGGGTCGAAAATGCAATAATTGGGCCTTTCTACGAGCCGAACTCGTGCCAATGACAGCATTTTCTTTGAATTGCATAGGGCGGGACTTATCTACGCTGTTGGGGTGGATGATCACCCAGTCTTCTACCGGGGCTCGATCCGATACGGCTGCAATAGCCAATCCATCCGGCTGATGTGTTTGCAAGTCTTTGAGAGAATGTACGGCGATGTCAATATCACCGGCCAGGAGAGCGTCTTCGATTTCTTTAGTGAAGAACCCCTTGCCTTCCATCTTGTCAAAACTGAGATGCTGGATGCGATCTCCCTGGGTTTTGATGATTTTAATTTCTGCGCGTAAGTCGATGTCCCTCAATAAGCTCTGCACATGATGAGCTTGCCACAATGCCAATTTGCTTCCTCGAGATCCGATGCGTATAGGTGAATTCATATGCTGCTTCAATGAAAGACAAAGGTAAAAACCTTTCCTGTAAACTGTAAATTCTTCTCTTCCCTTATTTGCGAGTTATTATCTTAGCGTTATGAAAGTTACACTTCAACAGATCGCGAGCATGATTGACGGGGAAGTACAGGGACCCGCGGAGGCCATAATTACAGGTCCGAGTAAAATCGAGGATGGGCAGCCGGGAACCCTAACTTTTTTGGGCAATCCAAAATATGAGTCCTACATTTATACGACTCGAGCTACGGCAGTATTGGTCGATAAATCCTTTACGCCCAGGAAAAAGATTGATGCGGCCCTGATTCGGGTGGACAACGTGTACACGGCCCTGGGGATACTGTTAGAAGCCTTTGATACGGGTTTGCCAGAGCCAGAAGGCCATGCGGGCTCTGCTTTTATTCACGAAAAGGCCAAAGTTTCAAAGGAGGCAAATATTGGCGATTTCGTAGTCATTCAGTCGGATGCTGTTGTAGAAGCAGGAGCGATTATTGATGCTCATTGTTTTATTGGAGCGGGAAGCTACGTGGGAAAGAATACGCGATTGTATCCCGGTGTGAGAGTATTGCATAATTGCCATATAGACGCAAATTGTATCGTCCACAGCAATACAGTGATTGGAAGTGATGGATTTGGTTTTTCTACTGATGAGCAGGGCCATTTTCAAAAAATCAAGCAAACGGGGCGCGTTTTTATCGAAAAAGGAGTGGAAATTGGAGCAAATTGCGCGATTGACCGCGCCTCTATTGGAGAAACGCGGATTTGTTCAGGAGTGAAACTCGATAATCTCATTCAGGTCGCCCACAATGTCACCATCGGAGCAAATACTGCGGTTGCGGCTCAGGCAGGTATTGCCGGATCTACTAAAGTCGGGCGAAACTGCATGATTGGAGGTCAGGTCGGAGTTGTAGGGCATTTGGAATTACATGACGGAACCCGAATTCAGGCCCAATCCGGTGTCGCGAGTTCAACTAAAGCGCCCAATGAAAAACTCTATGGTACGCCAGCGATTTCTTATGGCAACTATCTTCGATCCTATGCTGTTTTTGGGCGGTTGCCGGACTACGCCAAAACAATCACAAAGCTAGAACAAGAGCTGGAAGATATGAAACGTAGCCTGCAAGAGCTAAAAAAGTAAATTTCAGGGCTAATTTTTTTAATTCCACAGCAATTTCACCAACCCTTGTAAATGTATTTGCCGTATGTCACTATGATTTGCGCGGTAAAATAGGTTTTGTACATGTCATTTCCTCTGAGATTGAGATAAGAATTGTATTTTTGAACTCTTAATTTATCAACGATCAAGTTATAATCGCTACATGAAGCAACAGACATTGGCAAAAGCAATTTCACTTTCGGGAACCGGCTTGCATACGGGGCAGTTTGCAGAACTCACCATTAAACCTGCAGCTGCAGATGAAGGATATGTATTTTTTCGAGTTGATTTAGAGAAATCTCCCAAAATTGTCGCGGATCCGGATGCCGTGTTTTCAACGGCGAGAGGGACGAGTATTAAGAAAGGAAAAGTTGAAGTACATACAGTTGAACACGTTTTATCTGCTTTATATGGCATGGGAATAGATAATGCGCATATCGAATTGACGGGACCGGAAGTTCCTATACTCGACGGTAGCGCACTACCTTTCGTAAAGCAAATACAGCAAGCAGGCATAGCTACCTTAGATAAGGAAAGAGAAATTTTTGCTCCACAGGAACCCATTCACTACAAAGATGAAGCAACGGGGGCAGCCTTGAGTTTGTATCCGGCAGATAAATTTGAGCTCATCACACTTGTAGATTTCGAATCTGATGTGATTGGTGAACAATACGCCAGCCTGAAGGATATGTCCCACTATGCCGATGAGATCGCGCCTAGCAAAACCTTTGTCTTTGTTCGCGAAATTGAAAACTTGATAGATCGCGGCTTGATAAAGGGTGGAAGTCTGGATAACGCAATCGTTATTGCCGACGAAAAAATTCCTCAAGAAACCTTACAGCGCTTGTCTGAAAGAATGCAGAAATACGAAGTCACAACTTCAGACAGCGGGATATTAAATCGCTCCGACTTGCATTTCGTCAACGAGCCCGCGCGGCATAAGTTATTAGACGTGTTGGGAGACATGGCATTGCTGGGTCGTTCGATTCAAGCGCGTATCATGGCCATCAAACCCGGTCATAAAGCGAATGTGGCCTTCACTTCAATGATGAAACAGGCCTGGTTGGATCACAAAAAGAATAAAGACCGCCCGCACTATGACCCTGCGGTACCTCCCATTTACGATACCCAAAAAATAGAGCAAACACTGCCCCACCGATTCCCCTTTTTGATGGTTGATAAAATCATCGAATTGACAGAGAATAAAGTGGTGGGAGTAAAGAATATTTCTGCTGATCAGTATTTCTTCCAGGGTCACTTTCCCAATAATCCCGTTTTTCCCGGGGTGTTACAGTTGGAAGCCATGGCTCAAACGGGGGGGATATTAGCACTCTCAACGGTGGAGGACCCCGAAAAATGGGACACTTACTTCTTGAAAATCGATAAGGTGAGATTCAAGCAAAAAGTTGTGCCCGGAGACACACTTATTTTAAAATTGGAAATGATGAGCCCCATACGGAGAGGGATTTGTTTTATGCGCGCTGAAGCATATGTAGCAGATGATCTCGTCTCAGAAGGAGAGTTAACGGCTCAAATTATTAAGAGAACATCATGAATGTAATATCAGAATTGGCAAATGTACATCCCGCTGCTTCAGTTCACGAAAGCACGGTGATATCTCCATTTGTTACTATTGAGGAAGACGTAGAAATTGGACCCAATTGCTGGATAGGCCCCAATGCCGTTATCTTGAACGGCACTCGTATGGGAAAAAACTGCAAGATCTTCCCCGGTGCCATTGTTGGCGGCGTTTCGCAAGATCTGAAGTATAAAGGAGAGGAATCTATTCTCGTGATTGGCGACAATGTCGTAATCCGGGAGTATTGCACCTTGAATCGAGGGACTCAGGCAAATTATGCGACAAAAATTGGAAATAACTGCCTGCTCATGGCCTATGTCCACGTAGCCCATGACTGTGTATTGGGAGATTATTGCATTTTGTCGAATAATGTGAATCTGGCGGGCCATATTTCAGTTGGCGACTACGCCATCATTGGGGGATTGGCCGCCGTGCATCAATTCGTACAGATCGGAGAACACGCCTTTATTGGCGGTGGGTCTTTAGTCAGAAAGGACGTTCCTCCCTATGCCAAGGCCGCTCGCTCTCCCTTGTCATATGTCGGGGTCAATTCCGTTGGATTGCGTCGCAGAGGATTTACAAAAGAACAAATCCATCACATTCAGGATATCTATAGAATCCTTTTTGTCAGAGGACTCAACCACTCTAATGCAGTAGAAAAAGTGCGCACTACTATCGAAGATTCTGTAGAAAAATCCAGAATTCTGGAGTTCCTTTCTCAAACGGAGAGAGGCATTATGAGGGGATTTAGAGCATTATAATGCACATTCAGGCCACCGATATATCGAAAAAACTCGGCCGCCAATGGGTGATCAAACACTTTACCTACCGATTCGACAGCGACCGTATTTTTGGGATCGCCGGAGATAATGGCAGCGGAAAGTCTACTTTATTACAACTCTTATCGACCTTTATGGAGCCCACAAAAGGCAACTGTAGATTCGTGTCTGAGGGCAAACCCGTTCCGGAAAAAGACATTTTTAAGTGCTTTAGTGTGGCGGCGCCTTATCTTCAACTCATTCCCCACCTCACCATTCGCGAACAATTACATTTTACCCGAGATCTCAAGGGCTGGTCTCATCAACTCAGTACTCAAAAAGTCTTGCAGGCCACGGGGCTTGAACAGCATGCGGATAAGGCTCTCCAGCAACTATCTAGCGGCATGAAACAAAGAATTCGCCTGATGTCTGCCCTCGCATCAGATGTTCCCTTCGTTTTTTTAGATGAACCGACTACCAATTTAGATACCACCTCCAAAGATTGGTTTCTCGAACAATGCGACCGTTTTCGGACCAAAAAATCTCTGATTATTGCTTCTAATGAAGGTTTCGACCTTCAACTGTGTGCAGAAACACTCGAAATGTCCGATTACAAATAAGTATAGCTATTTGGAAAAGTTTTTCTGAAGTTTTTTCAGCCCCTTTCGAATGCTTTTTAATGACTTCACAATAGTGTTTTTTCGACGCTTTTTCTCCTCAATGACATCTAGTTCCGTTCGGGCGCCTTCTAGCGTAAATCCGCGTTCCTTTACCAGGTGGTAGATGAGGTTGAGCTCCTCAATATTATTCGCCGTAAATCGACGATCCCCCTTACTGTTTTTGTGCGGCTTTAAGGAAGGAAATTCATTTTCCCAATACCTGATCAATGAACTGGACACATCGTACATCTCCGCCACTTCCCCTATGGAATAGTACCGTTTGCTTAATTTGGAAGTATCCACTGTCATATCGCTCTCATTATTACATCAGCTGATAATCAAAGATACGATATTTTACAGGATTTTATTCCATGGCCATTCACTATCCATAAGGATTCTAACTTGTTCTATACCCAGCGCTTTTGAATTAATATTTTTTTGGGCGTGCCCCCTCTCTCGGCCTTCGGCCGGCTCGGGGTCGGTCCCTTCCGGAGTTCCGTGCTCGAGAGGCGTAAAATTTTACGCCTCTACTTCGCACCGCACCACCTGCGGCGGTGCGCCCTCCAGGGCTTGTCCCGCCAGGGCGGGACGCCTCACGCTTGCGCCCTTTGACCAACGAGGCTGCGCCATAGCGTAGTCGGTTCGGGCGCTTTCCCGACTGGGTAAAGTCTTATTTTTAAGTGTATCGCCTGTCGCCCTTGGGTGCATACGCGTCAACTTACGACTGTTTATGTTACTCACAAACAGGATAGCAGACAATAACTGATTAGAACCCCGACAGGGGTTCAACCTCAATAGCCCCG
>JAWLFI010000075.1:0-11796 GCA_041685645.1 Saprospiraceae bacterium
AAATCCGCGACAGTCCGTATTACACCCAATTAAATGTCCATTATTATTTTGAATTACATTGACGGCGCCTATCGCTCTTGCCTCCTCGGAGATTTCATCTAGCAAGGGCATCACGGCTTGCTTATAGGGAATCGTTACGTTCAATCCCGAATAATTTCTGGAAAGAACAAACTTTTTGAGTTCCTGTTCGTCTTTCAGTGGAAACAGACCATAACTCACATTGGAAATGTCTTCATTGCGAAATTTCTGGTCGAAATACTTCTTGGAAAAGGAATGTGAAAGGGGAAACCCAATCAGGCCAAAGGTGCGAAAAGCTGAGGTGGATGAATGACTCATAAGGAATGCGAAGATAAGGAAAATCGCAAGTAAAAAGCAGCGGAACCTGAGCAGAGCTTTTAGGCTGACAAATTGGCATTCGACAAAATAGTTTGTACCTTTGCAGACTATTGTAGACTACTAGAAAATTATAAAAGCGCGCAGAGTATGAAAGGATTTTTGGATAAAACAATGGATGAGCAGCGGCAAGGTGAGGCCATCGAACGGCCCGCCATGAATGGATCCGGGGAGAACAAACAATATTATATTGAGAGTTATGGCTGCCAGATGAATTTTAACGATTCAGAAATCGTGGCGAGCATTCTATCAGAGGCGGGATTTAGTGGAACGCGCGATATAGAGGCAGCCGATCTCATACTCATCAATACCTGTTCGATCCGGGAGAAAGCGGAAGATACCGTGCGCAAGAGATTGCGCATTTTCAATAAGGTCAAGGATAAAAAGCCGGGCACACTCGTTGGAGTTTTGGGCTGCATGGCGGAGCGACTCAAAGATAAATTGCTAGAACAGGAAAAATTGGTTGATTTAGTAGTGGGACCGGACGCTTATCGCGATTTGCCGAGGCTAGTCGCCACGGCTGAGGACGGCGACAAAGGCGTCAATGTGTTTTTATCGCGAGAAGAAACCTATGCAGATATCAGCCCGGTGCGACTGGATGCATCCGGGGTCAGCGGGTTTATCTCCATCATGCGAGGCTGCGATAATATGTGTTCGTTTTGCGTGGTGCCCTTCACCCGGGGACGCGAGAGATCCAGAAATGCCTTTTCTATCGTGGCCGAGGCTGAAGACCTGTTCAGCAGAGGGTACCGGGAAGTCACCCTCCTGGGACAAAATGTAGATTCATACAAATGGGAAAATCCCGAAACCGGAGCTAAAGTTTCATTTGCCGAGTTGCTGATAATGGTGGCAGAAGTGAGTCCTTTGCTGCGCGTTCGCTTTTCCACCTCCCATCCCAAAGATATCACGGATGATGTGTTGTACGCCATACGGGATTACGAGAACATTTGCAAATACATTCACTTTCCCGTGCAGTCGGGCAATAGTCGGATTTTGAAACTCATGAACCGGACGTATGATCGCGAGTGGTACAAGAAGAAAATTGACAGAATTTATGAGGTCATACCCGATTGCGCAGTTTCTTCAGACATTATTGCCGGATTTTGCACAGAGACGGAAGAAGAGCATCAGGACACACTCAGCATCATAGAATATTCAAATTACAGCATGTCTTACATGTTTTTCTATTCAGAGCGGCCGGGTACGCTGGCGGCGCGAAAGTATGAAGACGATGTGCCCAAGAAAGAAAAGAAACGCAGGTTGGCGGAAATCATCCGACTGCAAAATCAAATTTCACACGACCACAATCAGCGCGACATCGGAAAGACCTATGAGGTGCTGATCGAAGGAGACTCCAAGAAGTCTGAGCAAGATTTCAGGGGCCGAAACACACAAAATAAAATGATCATATTTCCCAAACAGCCAGGATTACAGCCCGGAGATTACGTGCAGGTCAAAGTAGAAGATGCCACCAGTGCCACCCTACTTGGACGCATTACTGTGGAGGAAAAAGAAGAAGTTGCGATCCATGCATAGGACCTTACAGGGCATTAAACAGCGATTTGGCATCATTGGGCGGTCGCCGGAACTCGATCACGCACTGCATACGGCATTGAGGGTAGCGGGTACAGATTTATCTGTTTTGATCGAAGGGGAGAGTGGTGTGGGGAAAGAAGTCTTTTCGCGGATTATTCACGAATTGAGTCCCCGTAAGCACAATGCATTTATAGCAGTCAATTGCGGTGCCATTCCCGAGGGAACGATCAATTCCGAGTTATTTGGTCATGAAAAAGGTGCTTTTACCGGAGCCACAGGCGAACGAAAAGGATATTTTGAGACCGTGGATAAAGGGACGATTTTTCTAGATGAAATTGGAGAAATGCCGGCAGACACCCAGTCTTACTTGCTTCGCGTATTAGAGTCCGGCGAATTTATTCGCGTTGGTTCTTCAACTGTTAGAAAAACCGATGTGCGCGTCATTGCCGCTACAAATGTCAAGCTGGAAGAAGAAGTGAAGAAAGGAGAGTTTCGTGACGATTTGTATTATCGTCTCAATACCGTCCCGATTTTTGTTCCCAGCTTGCGTGAGCGCAAGGGCGATATCTACGTTCTTTTTCGCAAGTTTTGCGTCGATTTTGCCGAGCGGCACAATATAGACCCGATACAACTGACCGATGATGCGCGGACCTTATTGGAGCAATATTCCTGGCCGGGAAATATTAGAGAGCTAAAAAATTTGGCAGAGCAGTTGTCTGTTTTATCAGAAGACCGCGAAATTACCGGAGAAGACTTAATCTCCTTTTCGCCCAAAATTAGAGAACGAAATCTGCCCACCCGTAGCGAACAATCGGAAAACAGTGGGATGCAGGAACGCGAAATCCTATATCAACTGCTCTTCGATATGAAAAAGGATGTGACCGAGTTGAAAAACTTAGTCTTTGGATTGATATCCAATAATGACTTATCGGTGCCCGAGCGCGAACATTTGCCTCGCATCGGTTCTGCACTCTCGGACGAATATTTTAGCGATAGCAATACAGACCGAAGGGAAAAGAAATCGTCGGATAGGGAGAGCCAGGAGGAAAGTGACCGACCGATAGTGCTCGATGATTACAATTCTTATGAGGATACTGAAATTGTAGAGGAGAGTTTATCGTTAGAGGATATGGAAAAGGAAATGATCCAAAAGGCGCTGACTAAACACAAGGGCAAACGCAAATATGCCGCAGAAGACTTGGGGATTTCCGAACGCACCTTGTATAGAAAAATAAAACAATACGATTTAAATTGAAACCGATTCTACTCAGTCTTTCGATTCTCCTTGGCATGAGCATCTGGTCGTGTTACAGCTTTAAAGGGATTAGCATACCCCCTTCAACAGAAGACTTTTATGTAGAGTTGTTTAGCGTGGATGCCAGCTCAGCGCCAGCCAATATGGGTCAGGAATTTACCCGGGAACTAACGGATAAAGTCAGGAATGAAAGTCGCTTAAAATTCACGGATATAGAGCCGGACATTACTTTTATGGGATCCATCACGCGTTTCCAGGTCAGTGCAATCAATCCCGAACCCAATGCCCGGGTCGGAAGTAATCGCCTGACCATTGACGTGCGCGTTAATTATGCAGAGCGCAAAGATCCAGATGCCGACTGGGAACAAACCTTTTCCTACTTCGTAGATTTTCCTTCTGATAGAAACTTGTTAGATTTACAGGATCAGTTAATTATGGAAGCCTACGAACAAATCACCGAAGACATATTCAATAAGGCGTTTACAGATTGGTAATACAGAATGATACAACAAGAACAGCCGAAAAAGTCACAGAAAAAAAAGGAACGTCAGATTCACCCGCTGGCGTTGGGTGGTCAGGTCAGGCCTGAATCTCCCCTGGGCATTATTGATCTTGAGGAATTTGATGTCAGCGATCTGCTACAGGAAAAAGAGCCCCACGAGGATTCACCGGCACCAAAAGAATCATCGCAAAATGTCTCTCCTACAACGATGTACCCCGATTGGAGCGCCGGGGCTGCTGTCGTTGAACATATGGAAGAAGCAGGGCTAGAAAAGAAGATATCCACTTCGCGAGCAAGATCGCAGGAAGTCTCTCCTGCAACGATGTACCTCGATTGGAGTGCCGGACTTGCTGTCGTTGAAAACATGGAGGACAGAATCAGCAGAATGACAGCATATGAATATGAACAAGAAAAGGATGAGTCATTTCCCCAGCCTGAGAGCTCTTTAATAAAGGATATGGCGGTCATTGCCGGTTGGTTTCAAGACCAAATTTCAGAATTGAAGCACCTCTCTTCTTCTGCTCCAGCAGTGTCTCTCGACCAGGAAACAATGAGAGACTTATCACAGTTACCGATTATCCTTCCGAAATTTAGAGAAATACATCCAAAGCCCGACGAAGCGGCGCAAGAAAACATCGAACAGTCTCAACAGATTGAATCGATTCCGAATGAGCCCCAAATGAGCGGCTTTGAGAAAGTATCGCCGAAGAAAGAAGATTCGGCTATACCCACAGAAGACCTTTCGACTATGAAGAAAAGCCCTTTTCTTCGCTGGGTTCAATCCAGAACGTCTGCCTCTGATGAAGGATCCACCTCAGATACAACGGAACAGCGTATGGAAGAGATGAAGCAACAAGCTGGGGAAGAGGCAAAGGAGAAAAAAGAAACGGCTGAAGAAAGAGAAGAAAGAATCAAAAAAGAAAAGAAAAAAGCGAAAAAGAAAGCGAAAAAGAAAGCCAGGAAAAAAGCCAAAAAGAAGGAGAAAAAGAAGGAGAAAAAGCGAAAGAAAGAACTCAAGCGCATACTGGAACAAAGCATAGAGGTGGGAGATGAAATTGTGAGTGAGACACTAGCCAAGCTCCTCGCTCACCAGGGGCATACAGAACGTGCGATAAAAATGTACCGGCAATTAAGTTTGTTGTTTCCGAAAAAAAGTTCTTACTTTGCAGAAATTATTCAAGAATTGGAAGAAAAGTAGATTATGTTAACTGGAATGACAATTTTAACGGCCATTGTTTGTGTTTTGCTCATGGTAATTGTTCTCATACAAAATCCCAAGGGCGGAGGAGTAGACCCTACCTTAGGTGGCCAGAGTGCCAACCAACTATTTGGTGCGGCAAAATCTACTGACTTTATAGAAAAATTAACATGGTATTTTGCAGCCATCCTTTTTGGCTTGTGCATTATCACTACACTGATGGTCGGATCTACCGGTGGTGGAGAAATAGAACTTCTAACACAGTAATCGACTAAACCATATTAGTTCCCATGAGGAGGTTCATCTTGAGATGAACCTCTTTTTTTTTGTCCACCTGACACGCCCGACAACTACAAATCTGATAAATTGACAATACGGCAGATGTCGTCAGGTGAAATGAATCTCCTCGTTCCCACAGAGCTGAAAAACTGCTAATCTGTCAGTCAATATCATTTGGCACAAACTCTGATATACTGTATAGTGAAACAGTATTTTTCTAACTCTTAATATAGGAACAATATGAAACCAATCAATGATCGAGTAGTAGTTAAGCCTGCTGCTGCTGAAGAAAAAACTAAATCGGGAATCATCATTCCGGATACTGCAAAAGAAAAGCCCCAAAAAGGTGAAATCATAGCAGTAGGGCCGGGCAAAGATGATATCGCGATGACTGTAAGTAAAGGAGATCAAGTACTTTACGGCAAATATGCAGGCCAGGAATTCCATATGGATGGAGAGGATTACCTCATCATGCGAGAAGACGACATTTTATTGATACTTTAATCGATAATGCACGTTCCATTTTTCAACAATAATTAAAAAAAGAACTACAATGGCTAAAGAAATAAGTTTCGATACAAAAGCGAGACAAGAACTCAAAAAAGGAATTGATACGCTAGCCAATGCTGTCAAGGTAACATTGGGACCCAAAGGGCGTAATGTAATTATTGACAAATCATTCGGTGCACCTCAAATTACGAAAGATGGTGTCACAGTGGCAAAGGAAATTGAATTAGAGCATCCCGTACAGAACATGGGTGCCCAAATGGTAAAAGAAGTGGCTTCAAAAACTGCTGATTTAGCAGGAGATGGCACCACGACAGCTACCGTTTTGGCTCAATCCATGGTGAGTGCCGGTATGAAATACGTCGTAGGTGGAGCCAACCCACTCGACCTTAAAAAGGGAATCGATATCGGTGTAAATGCCGTGATCGAAGATCTCAAGGCACAGAGCGAACTCATTGGAGATGACTTTGATAAGATTAAGCAAATTGGTGCCATTTCTGCCAATAATGATAACCAAATTGGTACTTTGATTGCAGATGCAATGAAACGCGTGACCAAAGATGGTGTAATTACCGTTGAGGAAGCCAAGGGAACTGAGACTTATGTCGATGAAGTAATCGGAATGCAGTTCGACAGAGGTTACCTTTCTCCTTATTTTGTTACCGATTCAGAGAATATGGTAACCGAGTATGAAAATCCATTGATTCTGATTCACGACAAGAAAATTTCCAATATGCAGGATATCCTTCCTCTATTGGAGAAAGCTGTTGGTGCCGGTCGTCCACTATTGATGATTGCAGAAGATGTAGAGAGTCAGGCACTCGGCGTTCTCGTTGTAAACAAATTGCGCGGTCAATTGAAAGTGGTCGCTGTCAAAGCTCCAGGGTTTGGCGATCGCAGAAAGGCGATGTTAGAAGATATCGCTATTTTGACAGGAGGAACTGTTATCAGCGAAGAAAAAGGATTCAAACTCGAGAATGTCGAATTGGATCAACTGGGTTCTGCTGAAAAAATCACTATCGACAAAGACAATACGACCATTGTCAATGGAAATGGTGAGCAAAGCATGATTGATTCGCGAATCAATCAAATCAAGCAGCAAATTGACACGACTACTTCCGATTACGATAAAGAGAAATTGCAGGAACGTCTGGCTAAATTAGCCGGTGGAGTTGCTGTTCTCTATGTCGGAGCAGCTACAGAGGTAGAGATGAAGGAGAAGAAAGACAGAGTGGATGATGCATTACATGCAACACGAGCAGCTGTTGAAGAAGGTATCGTCGCCGGTGGTGGTGTCGCTTTAGTGCGCGCTATTGCTAAGATTGAATCCTTAGAGATAGAAAATGAAGATCAGGGCATCGGAGTGCAAATCGTAAGGAAAGCACTTGAGGCTCCCCTGAGAGCAATCGTCGAAAATGCCGGACATGAAGGGTCTATCGTACTCCAGGAAGTACTGAATAACAAAGGTGCGTATGGATTCAACGCCAGAACAGGCGTTTACGAAGACTTGAAGGAAGCTGGTGTCATCGATCCAACCAAAGTGACTCGAATAGCTCTTGAGAATGCAGGCTCTATTGCCGGCATGATTTTGACTACTGAATGTGTCATCAACGATAAAGCGGATGACAATGATGATGATCACGGTGGTGGAATGCCAGGTGGTGGCGGAATGCCAGGTGGCATGGGCGGCATGATGTAAAATTCGCTCATCGCATAAATTTCAAGCCCTTTGCAGTACTGCAAAGGGCTTTTTTTATTAGTAACTGCATCGAGGCAACCCGAAAATGAAAGCACTTTTCTGCCTAAGGTGTTGGAATAAATCGGATCAACATTCTTTATCATAAAGTTTATGATGATCCGGGCTAATTTTTGCTCCAAAATTAGTGATCGCCCATTCAGCCTATGGAATATAGCCCGAAAATTTTTATATTGATTAAAATTTTTGTGGTTATGATTCTCCGTATTAACTTATTTATTCTTTGTTCCCATTTATTTTGCTCACTTTCCTTTGCCCAGCAAGAGGGTTCGACATCCGCCTTCCCAGTTACCCTAATGGATTGCGTGGCAAAAATAGATAGCTCATTCTCCGACACGAGCATCAACGCTCAACAGTGGATAGATTCCGCTCAATGGATTTTCGAAAACCGCAAGCTCCGCGACTCTTCTGCACTCCTACCCTACTATTGTAAACTCGGAAAGCATTTACATAAAAACAAGAAGTACAAAGACGCTATACAAGTGATGGAAGACGGCTTGCAATACAGCCATCACCTTCCTCCGGACCAGCAAGAGCAAAAATGTAAATGCTTATATCAAGTCGGTCAGGCAGCAGCTTCCTCCCGCATGAAGGACAGGACGATTTCGTATTACGAGCTCGCCTTCTCTTGCATAAAGAATGTCCCGTCTCCAGACCTGAAAGCGATTACAGATATTCGAACCACGCTCATCAATTATTTATATAATGTAGATATCTATGACAAGGCGATTGAACTCTCCTACGATCAAATCGCTGATTATGAAACACTACAACCCCCGCCGGAACAATACCTGGAATTGTACACTAATTTAGCCCTCTGCTATATGTATATCGATCAGGAAGAAAAAGCGGCTACGATATTGAAGAAAGGAAATCCCTACCTCCAAAAAATTAAAGGAAAGGGACTGACTCAAGATCTCGTTCGATTTAGAGGTGCACATATTTTGCTCTTACAGAAAGATAATGATAACCGAGAAGATGTGATTGACTATCTCGACGAATGGGCTAGAGACTTTCACGCCCGCGAATCTTCAACCAGGGAGAAAATCAACTTTTATTATCGACAGGCCGGTTACCGGGCTCTTTCCTTTCAATACAAGGAAGCCCTCGAGGCCGCTGATAGGCTCGCTGCATACAATTTAGTCCGCGATAGTCTGGGGCGCTTGCTCGTACCCGAAATAGTAAAACCGAATCATGCGCACTACTATAACCTGCTGCGCGCCGAAATTGCTCATAAACTATATTTGCAAGAAGGAGACACTTCCATATTGAGAAAGAGTATTGAGAGTATCAATGCTAATTTCAAAATTTATGACTATCATCGAAGGACATCCTTTGATATGTCATCGCGATTGGGAAAATTAGAAGATATCTACTCCTCAGTGCAATGGGCCAGTGTTTTTTATTGGACGGCACTACAGGAAAACCTAATCGATCAGAATGAATTTTGGCGTTTATCCGAGACTCAACGCAGTGCTCACCTCAGAGAGTTTAAGTACAGCCGGGAGCTCTCAGAAATATATAGCGAACTTGACTCCAGTCTATTAATTGCTGAGCAGAATCTACTGGACAGCCTTCACCGTTTCCAAAGAAAAAGTAAATCCCCTCAGTCAAATCGTGCGAAATACCACCAAAAACTCTCGCAGATTATGAGTGATTTGTTTGATTTACAACAAAAAATAGGAGAAGAGCATCCCGATTATTACAATCAACGCCTGAAAAGAAAATACCCCGCACTAGACAGCCTACAAACTGCATTGTCTCCACAACAAGCACTCATCGAATTCATGGTCGGTCCCGCTTTTAATGGTCGACGCTCTATCTACGCTTTTGTTATAAGCAATACCAATATTGAAATTATTCAACTAAAATCTAAAAGCCTTAATCAAGAAGTAATTTCATGGTATCATTTGTTGAATAAAAACCCTCTAAGCTATAATAACAAAGATGAGTTGGTAGATCATATGAGGCAAATGGATAGTCTGGGTGTGAAAATTCGAAAAACCCTCCTCGACAGTCTGGATATCTACGGATTTTCTGAGTGGATTATCGTTCCACACCAATTTCTGCACTATATACCCTTCTCCGCACTGCCCCTCCGGGATACGCTGTCCAATTCCATCAGTTCAGCAGGAACTGCCCTGAGAGTCATTGATCGGCACCAGCTGACCTATGCCTACTCGGCACAATGGTGGATTGAGGGACGTGAGCAAAGTTCCCATCAAAATCCATCTAAAGGCTGGATACTTTTGCCCGAGCAAAAAGAATCTGAAATTGCTGTCGGCTTTCAGGAAGTTCAACAATCCTTTGATGATGGATCCTGGTCTTCCGTCTTTCCGGCCCGGGAAAATATGCGCGAAAAACTCAAAACAAAGCACACAGACCTTTTATACATTGCAGCTCACGCCAAGTACAGGGAGGATTCAGATGAAACCTATATTTATTTCGATCGCGAAAATCCAACCAAAAGCCGCGAAATTAGTCGCTGGCCACTACAACAAAAGCAAGTTGTTCTCGCCGCTTGTGAAGGACAAATGGGAACGGACTCTCCGGCAGAAGGCTTGATGGGACTTAGCTATTACTTCGCAGCCGGGGGCGCTCAATCCATAACCGGAGCACTTTGGGAAGTGCCCGATAAAAGCACCTCAGATATTTTGCATCCCAAACATTATTCCTACTTGCAGATGGGAGCCAAAGAAATTCAGGAAAATATCATTCGATATAAAGCGAAAGCAGAACCCCTTAGACAGCTTCCCTATTTCTGGGCCGCCTTTTGCACCTTTGAACAAGCCGAAGCAGCTGCAGAGCAACAGGTCCTCAGATCCTCAAATTACTTGATTCCCCTTATCGTCGTGGGTGCTGCATACTTGATATTCGTCCTGCTTCTGATTTGGAAAAAGAAATTATAACAAAAAAAAAGCTAGCCATCTTTCGACGACTAGCCAACAACAAATTGTAATCCTATGAACAATGGTTCAAAATTCTCAAGATATCGGTTCGCTCTCAGCGATGTAAAACCTATAAACCAATATTAGGTGATGAGTATCCCTCTCATCATTCATAATCCCATGAATTGCATATTGAGGAACCGATATTTTGAGAACTTTTGTTCTTTAACAAAAGTGAATCATTGATCTCTGCTACAATGATAAGACGCTTTTTAACTGTTCTCAAATACATAAAAAGCGCTATGTAATATATTTTTTATTTCTATGTGATTCTAACTTGCTGTTAATCAATTAACAAATCTATTTATAAGGCTGATTTGTGAATTTTTTTCGAGCTTTCAAGCCTAAATTCTCTTTCAAAACTCGATGTTTTCTTTTTCCTCATCATCCGGCCATTGAAAAGCACGAACAAGAATCGAAAAAAAGCTAGCCATCCTAACCAGGGATGACTAGCGTTAACAACTTATAATCCCATGAACCGAAAATTTCCAAAAAATGCCTCTCATACTTAAAAGGCAACCTTAAACCAATAAACCAGACAGTTAACCAATAAACTATCAAAACCTTTTCCAAAGTCATGAAGGGCATTTTCTGGACTAAATCCTTTGATCTAGCGTATTCTTTCGTCCTATACTTCAAAGATGAAGCATTTCCAGACCGAGAACAAATACAAAAACAGAGCAATGTTATATTTTTATTTATATAATATGTTTAAACATATACCACAATTAGCGCTTATTTCAATTTCTTAGCACCTTATTGTGAAACTTTTGTTCCTTTCTGCTCTATTTCGGCCGATAAATACTCCCGTCAATAAATTCCAAAAGTCTACCAAAGTGTCGCGAAGGCGACATTATCTCGTCGATTGAGAAAAATTAGCTGGCTGAAAGCAGAAGACTTTGGGGTTGGAATTCATTGGTTTCAATGTCTCGGCCGGTCACTCCGGCTTCCGTCAATAAGCAGGGACGATTGATGTCGCTTGCGCATCAATTTATTCCCTATTTTGTCTTAGAGCGATTGATGTGATGCCGCAGCCACCATACACCGAGCAATAACCCCGAAAGAATTTATTGAAAAGGATTTGAAACATCCGGGTTTTGAATCGCAGCGGTATCCGTTAGTGTATGTAGAAACGCAATTAAATCCAATTTCTGTTGTTCACTCAGGCCCAGCGGACGAATCAAAGGATCTTTATTTTCAGCAGGATGCCCCCCACTGTTGTAGTGATCGACGACCTCTTCCAGACTTTGCAGTGATCCGTCGTGCATATAAGGTGTCCGCAATGCAATATTCCGCAAAGATGGCGCTCTCATCCTCCCGTTATCGAAAAATCGACCGGTGATTTTTCCCCGACCCAAATCTTCAAAATCCAAATCACCCATGTCCTCCTGCAGTCCGTTATTGAAATACTCATTCGTCGTA
>JAWLFI010000259.1:0-2832 GCA_041685645.1 Saprospiraceae bacterium
GGAATCCCGGATCGACTTTGCTGCACCCAGGCGAATTAAGTCCTCGGCCTCTTTAAATTTGTGATGCCTGGGGCCAAAAATGACCGGAACACCGTAAACGGCTGCTTCTAAGATACTGTGAATGCCATCCCCAAAGCCACCGCCAACATAGACCCAATCTGCAATTCGATACAGGTACGCCAAGATGCCCATTTCATTGACGATAATGATTTTCGCATCGGGATCGGGCGCCTCATGGGTCACCGTACATGAAGTCAAGGGCGCTTCAGCCTCCAGAGATTGGATATGCGATGCCGATAACTCATGAGGGACAATGAGAATGCGATCAAAGTCAGGCCAGGTAGATTCCTTTAGAGCCTCAAAAAGGAGCTTTTCATCAGTCGGCCAGCTGCTCCCCATGATGAAGACTTTTTCGTTGGGATCGATAGCCGAAATCAGCGGATGTGAAAATGGTTGTTTCGCTATATCCAGCACCCGATCTATGCGTGTGTCCCCGGCCAGTGTCACTTGGTCCAGGCCTTCTGCCTTCAAAATCTCCATAGAAAGGGCGTCTTGCACGAAAATATGATCCAGTTTCCGGAGCAGGGGATAAAACAAGCGGCGACCGGAGCGGAAATATATTTGCTGAGGGCGCCATCGAGATGAAATGACGAGCGTCGGGATTTTCCTTTCGTGTAGGACAGATAAATAACTCGGCCAGATTTCGTATTTAATAAAGATGGCCAGGGCCGGATTCCATTTTGAGATGAAGGACTTTGCTTGCTGGTAAGTGTCGAGGGGCAGATATTCGATGACATACTGTTCATTGTACTTTTGAGCCGCCTCGTATCCACTCGGGGAGAAAAAGGTCAGTAAAATAGGGCGGTCGGGTTCTTGACGTTGCAAGTTTTCCATGATCGGTCGCCCTTGCTCGAATTCGCCTGTCGAAGCCGCGTGAAACCAAATCGGTCGAGTGCTTCCCCATTCTTCAGGACGGGGTTTCGGGTTTTGGCGTCCGGTTACCCAGGCTCGAGCTTTTGGAGACCACAGCCCGGCACATCGAATGCCCAGCCCATAGCCTCGAATCAAAAATTGGTATATCCAGAAAAACAGCTTGTGCCGCATCAATAATAGATCAGTGAATCGTCAGTGGAACTATAGATAGGCAGAATAAAAGAAATATACCCCGTTATCATGCCATCATATCGCCGTTCCGTATCGGGCAGTCCCGTATCGTAGTTGAAGCCGCGCTCACTTTTCGTAGAGGCAAAGAGATAATTCACACCCACGCGAAAATTCAACCCCCGATTGGCAGCCATGTAATTATAGGAAAGATCCAGACTGCCGGCCAGCCCGCCCGTCAGACGGTCATATCCTTTGTGGTAGGGATCGAGAATTTGGGTCGCAGATCGCGTATCATCCTGCAGTCGCACCCAATGCCAAATCATACCCGCACCCACCTCAGCGCGAATACCCGTTCGAGAGGTACTTTCAGTGAGATCAAAAATTTTACCGAAATTGAGCAAAGTCGAAACCCCGCGCTGCCGCGTTTTAAAGGTAACCGGCCCCTGATTATTTCCTATGATAAAGCCATCCTCTGTAAATAGATTAGAGGCCACGGGATCTTTGACACGCGCCCCCCAGTTATACCGAGCCGTTAGACCATAAATCCAACCTTTAGAAGTCATATAAGCCGGCGAAATACCCAATGCATGGTGATTACCAAATCGCGCACTCATATCGCCCAGCGGCTCACCATATCCATAGTGAATTCCCACCAGAGTAGCCGGTCGCGCATCCGTTCGCTCATAGATCTGAGCCGTTACCGAATGCAGACTCCACGCGCATACACAAACAAAAAATAGCCATTTCCTCAACATGTCGTAAATATACAAATTTGAACGCGCTTTCTTTACGCAGTCCCATTTGTATTTGTTTTTATTATGGCGTGTCCGTCCCCAATTCATTGGGGACGGATCGGGCTATCCGCTCATAGTCAGGGGAGCAGTTGGCGGCATCCGTATGGCTCCGTGGGGCTTCCTTCGGTCGCCTACTCGCTCTACGGCTGCTCGCCACCTGCACCCCTGCCTGCCGCTTCTATCCCTCACGCATTTGTGGCGTGGTAAACCCGGAAAAATCTGTAAGATCTGCGTTCTATATTTGGAATGGGTTTTTAGATCACGGATGAACAGAATCACATTTTTTTCGTAATTCCATGAACACCTCTTCATTTAGCACATAGCTATCAAAAACATGTTCTTGCAGTCTGTGACTAACTATTTAGGTGCAGAACTGAACCCTGATTATTCCGAGGATTTCGCCCTGAAGCGATTTACTCAAAAATCTTCATAAAATTCATCATTTTTCCATTGAGATGGATTCATTTCAATGTAGGTTGAAATATGTTGATATTCTTGGTCTGATCGAATGATACGGTCATGAAACCGGACTTGCCAACCGTGGGGCAGTTCTAATCGGTTTGCGTGTTTGGAGACGGCGGACTTGTATGAACCTATAATGGATGAAACCGTATTTTTCCCAATATTTTGAAATCGATTATTCCCCGGATTTCCACCTGAATTGTCAATATTATTTGGGTTTTTCTTTGTTTTCGATTGAGACAGGGCATGCCCTGTCTCTACAGGGTTATCTTTCTTTAAATCATCCTTTGGCTGCCCCATGTTCAATGTTTTATCCAAGGACTCCAATACCAATATGCCATGCATATGATTTGGCATTACTACGTGATTACCTAAAAAAACGTGTGGGAAATGATGTGGGATTTCACACCATAAAACATCCGCTAAAACGCCAGCTGGAAATAATCGCATCTGTTCATTTTCAACTGTTCCA
>JAWLFI010000076.1:0-11682 GCA_041685645.1 Saprospiraceae bacterium
ACGTGGATATGATGGCAGCAGAAGATTTCTCTTATTATGGCATGCAGCGGCCATCTTTTTTCGGCTTTTTGGGAACCGGCCTGCCCGACGGCCCGGCTCCATACGGATTGCATCATCCCAAAATGAGTTTAGATGAAAATGCTATGCTCGTCGGCGTACAGTTTTTTGTGACCGCCGCACGTGCACTACAGAAAAACCTGTCTTCTTCTAGCTGATGCTTTTTTCTGCTTTTTGGAGTTCCGGTCTTGTCAGAGTGAGGCTTTCAGTCGGATTTTGCTTTGTCACCCAACGATAGATAGCAAAAGTAGCAACTGCAGAGACTAATGTGTAGCTCGTTAGCAGTATCGCACCATAGGACGATTCTGCTATTGGCCAAATATGTGTTTGTGCAAAGAAAATAAAATATAGACCCAAGCCCAATTTTAGAGTCTCGGTCCATCTGCTGCTGAAATGTCCATCCATTAGGGAAGTATAGGCAAACACGCCTAAAAATAAAAATATACCCATTCCCAATAATCCTCCAAAGGTGAAGGAGGCAATGTTTAGCAAGACCCAGATCAATATAAGATTGTGAGCGACCAACTCAAACCAGGCGTAGTACCTCACCAATGTGAGATTTGCCCCTTCGTATTTCGGTCTTTCATATATGTTTTCTTTCGATGAATTTTCTCCCCTTAAATCCCGGGGACGCCAGCCGGTGGGCTGGAACCATACCAATAGTTTATCTTTCCAGTATCGGGTGTTCCATGCATCTTTCAATAAGTGCCAAAAGTGAAAATAGTTTATGAGTATGGGATTCCAGGTTTTTACGGCCGTTTTCGTTCCATAAACGGGAGGAATATCCTCCTTTTCTTCCTGGAATGTGCCGAACCACTTATCCCAGAGAATAAAAATAGCCGCATAGTTCTTGTCAATGTACTCGTCATTAATTGCGTGATGCACCCGATGGTGAGAGGGAGTCACTATGATGTGTTCCAACCAGCCCATTTTATCGATGAGTCGGGTGTGATACCAAAATTGGGCAAATAGGTGCAAGGGAGCCAATATCGCGATGACCTGCCCGGGTATGCCGATTATTGCCAGAGGAATGTATAAAAAGAAATAGATGGAAACAACATTTGAAATGGGCTGTCTGAGCGCACAACTCAGATTAAACTCTTCACTGCTGTGATGCACCAAATGCCGATTCCACAAAATATTGATCTCGTGATTGAATCGATGTGACCAATAGGCCGCAAAATCAATACCGATAAAAGCCAATACATACATTCCAAAAGAAGTATTCCATTTCCAGAGCCCAAACTGATCGACCATCCAGTCATAACTCACTATAATAATGGATAAGCCCAGAATATTCTTTATGGTATTGGTCACACCCGAGCTGAGGCTGGAAATCACATCGAGATCCCGATTGATGTTTCTGCGCATATACCGCGCAGCCACAGCTTCTCCTACAATCAAGAGGAAAAAGCCGGGAATGGCGTACATCAGAACCTCAGCATATGCTTCCATATTTGTATTTGTTTAGCGAATATAACAAGAAAACTACTTTGCTTAGTTCAATTTATCCGGAGAGTATCCCAAAGAACTTTCGAACAGACACCGTGCTTCGGCTGAGGTAAGTTTCGCAGAAATACAAGGCAAATCATATCACAAGGCCGAAATCAACGTTACAGACATAAATCAATAGCATGAAATTTATTTATCTCTTTTTTGCACTTGTTTCTTTTGCTCAATTGGCCCGGAGTCAGGATATGAGAATTCACTTTGAAAATAAGCCAAGCGATCAAGGTACCTTTGAAATTGGCGTCTTCACCTCAGCGGAAGGGTTTCCCAATGATCGGGATCCGGAACTCGGTTTCAGATTCACAGCCGATCAGTCTTACGTGGATATCTCTCTGGACGAATTGAATTCAAAGACTATAGCTCTCGCTGTATATCAGGACGAAAATACCAATGGCAAGATGGATAAAAACTTTCTGGGGATTCCCAAAGAGCCCTACGGATTTTCGCGCAATCCAAGAATCATTAGCTCCGCTCCGTCATTTTCCGAATGTGAGGTGAATATTACTCAGACGGATGCCATTACAATAAAGTTTAAGTAGGGATTTTGGGCGTCCCGACCCCATCGAGATGGGGTCGGCGCTACGCTTCACTGCTCCTTATTCAGTCGGCCGCTCATCACGCCGGGGTGATGAGCGGCTGCCCTTCGGGCACAGTTGCGCATCGCTGACGCAAGGCAAAATGAGGACACCGCATGAGGAAGAATGGAAAGTGTCTCTTCACCTCATGCAGGGATCGATGTTTACCTCAATTTTCTACTTTCTATCAGGACTTAGTCGTAATCATAACGAATTGGAGTATCTGTGTTGTAGAATAAAAACGCCCACTTTTCGGCTTGTTCTTGTATGATTTTGGACGTTGGTTTTCCTGCACCATGCCCCGCATCTACTTCAATGCGAATCAAAACGGGTTCCTCTCCGACATGTGCCTCCTGCAGACGAGCAGCAAACTTGAAAGAGTGCGCAGGAACGACCCGATCATCATGGTCTGCGGTCGTAATCATGGTAGCGGGGTAGGAGGTGCTATCTTTTAGCTGGTGTAAGGGTGAATAACTGTAAAGATTGTGAAAATCTGAAGAGTCTTCACTGCTGCCATATTCAGGAATCCATCCCCAACCGACAGTAAATTTGTGATAACGAAGCATATCCAGCACACCTACCGCGGGAAATGCGACGGCGAATAAGTCGGGCCGCTGGGTCATGCAGGCACCTACCAATAAACCTCCGTTGGAGCCTCCGGCTATGGCTAATTTAGACGATTGCGTGTAATTTTCTTCAATGAGATAATCTGCAGCTGCAATGAAATCGTCAAAAACATTTTGCTTTTCCTTCAACATTCCGGCCTTGTGCCATTCTTCTCCATATTCTCCTCCTCCTCTCAGATTTGGCATGGCAAAAACGCCGTCATTCTCCAACAAAACCAGTCTAGATGAACTAAAAGAAGGGGTCAAAGAAATGTTGAACCCTCCATATCCATAGAGATAAGTAGGATGAGTCCCGTCTAGCTCCAGGCCCTTTTTGTGCACCACAAACATGGTCACCGGGGTGCCGTCATTGCTCTTATAGGTAACTTGACGCTCTACAAAGTCATCGGGATCGAAATTGAGTTCTGTTGCGTAAAACAACTCACTCTCTCCACTTTCTACATCATAGGTGAAGATACTGGGCGGACGAGTGAAAGAGGTGAAGGTGTAAAAGAGCGTTTGAGTTTCTTCTCTTCCGGAAAATCCTCCTGCTGATCCGATGCCGGGCAGTTCAATCTCTTTTCGATTGGATCCGTCATAGTCCATGACGTAGATGTGATTGGATGCCTTTTCCAAATAATTGGCAAATAAGCGTCCACCGCCGGTATTGACTGAAGAAAGGAGGTGCTCTGAGGTGGGAATGATTTCTTTGGCATCCTCCCAACTCAGTGACTCCACCTCAATTTTTACCAGGCGATAATTATCCGCTTCCCGATTGGTTTTGACCCAGAGCATGCCGTCAGCATGGTGTACGATAGTGTTTTTGTAGTCAAAACCCTTTTGTAATGGACGAAACTCTGAATCCTCCTGGTCTAATTCTTTAATATAGGTCTCGTAACCATCTGTTCCTGTGGATGCTTGTAAGGACAGTACTTTTCGATCTTCCGTTACGCTGACAAAATGGTACCGCTGAGGATTTTCTGGGTCGTTGTACACCAGTCGATCCTCCTCCTGGTTTTGGCCTACTTTGTGATAATAGACAGCGTGTCCCTGATTGGCTGCTGAATACTCCTGACCACTTTCCGGAGCGGGATAGCGACTGTAGTAAAAGCCATCGCCTGCCCAGGAAGCGCCTGAGAACTTCACCCAACGCAATTCATCATCCAGGGTCTCTCCGGTCGCTACTTCCTTGATGTAAAAGGTTTGCCAATCCGATCCGGCTTCCTGCACGGAATAGGTCACGTATTTATAATCTTCTGAGAAACCTACGAGAGAAACGGCGGTCGTTCCTTCTTCATTCATGGCATTGGGGTCGATAAAGACCTCGGGTTCACCGTCCAGCCCCTTCTGCCGATAAATGACGGCTTGATTTTGAAGACCATCATTTTTGTAGAAAAAGTAATATTCGCCGGCCTTATATGGGCTGCTTAATTTTGGGTAGTTGTAGAGCTCTTCATATCGTTCAGCAATATCATCCGTATAGGGTATTTGCTCTAAATAGTCATAGGTCACTTTATTCTGACGCTTGACCCAGTCCTCTACTTCCTCTGCTGTATCTATTTCTAACCAGCGATACGGGTCTTCGACTTGGGTGCCGTGATAATCATCAACTATCTGCTGTTTCTTTGATTCGGGGTATTCCACTTCTATTGTAGGATTTTCAATGGTTTCGGAGGATTCTTCACTTTCGGAGCACGAAAATAAACATCCTATTGTTACTAGAAGTAATATAATTCTCATATTAGTATGCGTTTTAGGTTAAGAACGAAAGATAAGAAAAATTAAAATGATTGGTAAATCATGCTTTTGGGGAAAAATAGCCTGCATCCTCGTCCTGCTCGGACTGGTCGCTTCTATTTTGTCTGCTCAGTCAAAACCCAGGATTTTGACTCCTCGAGATGTGGTGCCCGGGGCAGAAGTCTTGGTCAATGAATGGACGTCCGACAGCTTTGCTCAGGTGGCGGTCGTCGCACATGCGGGATCTGTGTTGAGTGATGGCCAACATCTGGTCGATGCCTTGGTGGAAAACAACTGGCCCATATCCTTCATTTACGCCCCCGAACACGGATTTCGATCTGATGCTGATGCTGGGGCTTCCGTCAGCGATGGACGAGATCCCATCTCCGGCTTACCGCTGAAGTCCTTGTATGGCTCTTCAAGGCGACCCAAAGCGGAAGATCTGCAGGATGTAGATGTCATTCTTTTTGATTTGCAAGATGTGGGCGTTCGGTTTTATACCTATTTATCCACTTTGTATTACGTTTTGGATGTTGCTGCTGAATGCGGCGTTCCCGTGATCGTATTGGACCGCCCCAATCCCAATGGCTTTTATGTTGATGGCCCGGTGTTAGATTCGGCTTTCTCATCTTTTGTTGGCGCTCTGCCCGTTCCCGTGGTTCATGGAATGACCTTGGGTGAAATGGCTCAAATGATTGTTGGCGAAGCCTGGGTTCAGCCTTCCGGAGCCTTCGACTTGCAGGTGGTTCCCTGTAAAGGCTACAGAAAACGTGATACCTACAAACCAGCAGTGCCCCCCTCACCCAATTTACCCAATTTGCGCTCCATACTTCTCTATCCCAGTTTGTGTTTTTTCGAAGCTACGTCCTGCTCTATAGGTCGGGGAACAGATCGACAATTTCAACTACTGGTCCATCCGGACTGGCAGGAGAACTATGCCTTCTCTGTTACCCCGGAGCCCAAAACAGGCGCGAAGTCTCCCAAGCATCAGGGGAAGCAGTGCTTCGGGTTGGATTTTAGCGATCTGTCTGAAGAGGAATTATTGGGTAAGCAGCATCTGGATTGGAGCCTATTGACTATGGCTGCTGCTCAGTTCAACAATGATCGCTGGATCGATCGACCAGAGTTTATGAATCTTTTAATGGGTACCGACTCCTGGAATCAACTGTTCTTCAGCCCCTCAGCCGAAGACTGGTCGAATTCTTATGCCGAGGACCTTCAGCAATTTAAAGAAAAGCGAAAAAAGTATTTGATCTACCCTGAGTAAGAAAGTTGTAGAGCGATCTCTCTGTAAGTCAAAAATTAATAGACGATTCTTTGTGAAGGAGCTGGGGACTTCAAGTCCTTAGGTATTAAAATGTCAATTTGATTTGCGTGGCAATTTCAGTTCTTGTATTTCCATCGATTCTATTCAATCCGGAGCCAATTTCTTCCGCTTGATTCACCCATGTTCTCGCGAATCTAGCTTCCCACAGCAAATGGCGGGAAATTTTCCAGCGGACATTTATATAAGCCCGGGTTCCTTGATTGAAATAGGCGGGAATGGCGAAGGTGTATAGCAAATTGTTTTCAAAGGCGTACAATCTGGAGTTAAAATCTTCGCTGTTGAAAATAGCAAATCGACTCGTAAAGGACAGGGGAGAGGCCATCGGCTTGAAAATTAGATCACCGTAAAGCAAGTAGCCATGCGTGGGCGTTTGTCCCAATTGCTCTGCTCGAATCCATTCGGCTCTATATCTCAGTTCGACCGCCTTGTTCAATTTTTGGCTGATGTGTAGCCGAAATTGTTTCCTCGATAGGGGAAGTACATCTGCAGTGGCTGCATTTTCTTGCCTCAAATTTAGCGCCCTCGTTTTGGTTCGGATCTGAAGATAGGCAGTAAACTGTCTTTTCTTATAGTACTCCAGACGCAAGAGAAATTCGTTTCCTTTCGAAGGAGCATCTACATTGAATCGCAACCAGGGATGACTCCAGACATCGGCATAAGCGGATAACCGCAAGGGGCCAGCAACCTTCCAATTGAGACCGGCGTAGAATCCATGCTCATTAAAGGCCTGCTGCACCTCTCCGAAGACATTCGCATTCAAGCTGAAATACCTCGGTGAATAATACCTGTGCATAAAGCTCATTTGCAGTCGGGGATGAGGAGCTGTCATAACTCCATTGAGTGTTGCAATTCCGTAGCCATTGTGAGCGGTCTCACCAAAAAAGTGATAGTCTTTTCCAATGTAGGTATAGTCGGCACTAATGAACTGGTAATGATCCGTCTGAGGCACAAACAAATTGTAGAGGTCATCGCGGCGGTTAAGTGGGGCGGAAAATTGCTCGGAAAAATAATTGAGTCGTAATTGAAAACGGCCCTTTTCGTATCCTACGCGTCCCCCCATGATCACATCATTGAGCGCGCCCTTTTTTTCGATTTCCGTTTCGGTGCGGTGCAGCCCCATGTTGTTAATAGAGGAAAATGCGACTAAGTTGGGCTCGCCGGAATCCAATGTGTCCTGCCCTAAAACCACATTGCCATCAATATTTCGATTCGAGTAGAAGGCCAATCCAGACCAATGTTCCGAAAGTGAAAAATCAACAGCAGCGCCTCGCATAAATGTGTTTTCTGCCACGGAAGTATGCGGACGAAGCGAGTAGCCCCCTCTTTTTATGTTATTGACAAAAGCTGTTTTTCCACCACCAAAACCGGAGTGTAGGATGAGTCCCTGGCCCAGGCTGACATTGTAATCGCCAATAGCTACCCGATTGATTCCCTTTATGGGATCCTCTACAAAGGCGTGAAATGCATAATAATCAAATCCATTGGGATTGCTCCCTCCAAAAAAAGCTTCTCCCGGATCCTTTTCAGCAACAAACCCCACGGAAAATTTCTTCGGAAGGCGATAAGAAAATCGGGTCAGGACATTGCCTTGTGAACCTTCAAATGCCGAGCCCCTGCCTTCCCCGCGATCTTTAAAGCCATTCGGGGTTTCCAAAAGTCTCCTGTATCTCACATACATGGTGCCCTGTGCCTCCATTAGTAATTTTGACAGCGGCTGATTGACCCAGGAGGGACTTTTTCCCAATGTAATGAAGGGCTCCAGCCGTTTAATTGTACCCTGATCCATATGTGGAACAGCTTGTAGTTCATAAATATCTACCAGAGGACCCATTTCCAATCGATAATTGATCAAGGCATCGATTTGAAGAGGGGATAAAAGGTATAAATCTTGTAAGCCGGATCTCGAAACTTCATTGATGGGTATAGGGTGCTCCAGGTAATATGCGAGCTGATCAAAGATGATATTGACATCGATTTCATCCGGAGCGTCAGAACGAATCGAATAAAAGTCCTCTATGTATTGCTTGACTTCCTGAGGAATTTCCTGAGCACGTAAATGAATGCTCAATCCAAGGAATAATAGCAATAATAAGATGGCTCGAGCCCATATTTGCATGATACGTCGTATTCTTAAAGGATAATCAAATATATGTCTTTTTTGTAGAGATTGGAGAATGCACGTTTCTTTTTTGGCTTCATACCATATGTCTACAACCAAAGCACAGAAACACAAAATAGTAATCACAAACTATGGAAGCGTCAGGTGTCCCGCCTTGGCGTGACAAGCCCTGGAGTGCGCACCGCCGCAGGTAGGTGCGATACTAAGATAGAGGCGTCCTCAAGCTTGGGGACGCGACGCCGCGCATCGAGTACGGAATCCGCCAGCCGGCAGAACCGACCCCGATCCGGCGAAACACCGAGTGATAGGGCATGCCCGGAATATTCAAGCTTACACTGGATGAAGGACCATTTGTTTATGAAATAAGGCTTCGCAACCCCACGATATGGAGCTTTTCAGTAGGTGCATTGGGCAGATGTCATAAATCAGGAATAGCAAATGGGGCTGATTGTCCTCAAACTTCGATATATTTGATTGAAATTAAGAAGTTTGGAATTATTTCTCATACAGATTGGGTTTTTCAGTATTGGCCTGTGGGATATTTTAGATATTCTCATCACGGGTTATGTAATCTATGCCGTGTATCGACTGTTGCGCGGGAGCATCGCCATGAATATTTTTATTGGAGTAGTGTTGTTATACGTAGTGTGGTGGTTGGTTAAGACACTCGAAATGGACTTGTTGGGTCTGATTTTAGGACAGTTTGTCAGCATAGGAGTCATCGTGTTGATTATTATTTTTCAACCGGAAGTGCGTCGATTTTTACTCATATTGGGTAACACTACTTTAAAGAGAAGGAGCACTTTCCTGGATACATTTTTGCCTTCTTCGGTCAATAAAGATGAATATCGACAGGTGGATATCATTGCGGTAAAGTCTGCATTGGTAAAAATGGCAAAGAGAAAAACTGGCGCATTAATTGTGATCGCCGATGCGATGAATTTGTTGACCATTTCTCAATCCGGGGTGGAACTGGATGCGAGAATCTCTCAGTCGCTGCTGGAGAGTATTTTTCAGAAGGAATCGCCCCTGCACGATGGGGCCGTGGTCTTGACCGGCGGAAAGATCAAAACTGCTTCTGCGATTATGCCCGTTTCTGAAAATCCCAAGTTGCCCAAAAGCGTAGGGCTTCGGCATCGCGCCGGAGTGGGTGCCACGGAGGGCACTACCGCTATCGCCTTGATCGTTTCAGAGGAGACGGGAAATATAAGTTATGCGCGCGAAGGCCGATTGGTGAGGAAGCTGAACGAAGAGGAACTCTACGAAGTCTTATCGAGATATATGTAATGCCTACATCATATTTCAAGGAGCATCGTTGACTACCGGTCGATTTTATTATATTCGCGCTACACAAAAAAATGATATGGAGAAAGTACAATCCTATATTGAAGATAATAAAGATAGATTCCTCGATGAACTGATTGAGTTTCTTAAGATACCCAGTATCAGTGCAGATTCGGAATATAAAGCGGAGGTCGTGAGAGGAGCTGAATTCGTTCGCGAAATGCTGCTCAAAGCGGGTGCCGACACTGCGAAAGTGGAAGTTACGGAGGGGCATCCCATCGTATTTGGCGAAAGAATTGTAGATCCCGCGGCGCCAACGGTTTTGGTATATGGGCACTACGATGTGCAGCCGCCGGATCCCCTTGAATTGTGGGAGTCACCTCCCTTTGTGCCCGTGATTAAGAAAACAAAGATTCACCCCGATGGTGCTGTTTTTGCGCGAGGTGCTTGTGATGATAAAGGTCAGGTTTATATGCACATCAAGGCTTTTGAAGCAATGGAAGCTACCAACAGCCTCAAATGCAATGTGAAATTCATGATTGAAGGCGAGGAAGAAGTGGGATCGAATAGCCTGGCCCCCTACATGAGAAAGAATAAAGAAAAGTTGCAGGCGGATGTGATTCTCGTATCAGATACTGCGATTATAGCCAATGATACGCCCTCCATTTCTGTCGGTTTGCGCGGACTGAGCTATGTTCAGGTAAAAGTGACGGGCCCGAACCGGGACTTACACTCGGGTGTATACGGAGGAGCGGTGGGCAACCCCATCAATATTCTCGCCGAAATGATTGATTCTCTCATGGATGAGGATCATCGCATTACCATTCCCGGTTTTTACGATGATGTTGAGGAATTGAATCCGGAAGAGCGACAAAAAATTGCAGAGATTCCCTTTGATGAAGAAGCCTACAAAAAAGACTTGGGTATAGATGCAGTGAGGGGAGAAAAAGGCTATTCCACTATAGAACGCACCTCTATTCGCCCAACTCTTGACGTCAACGGAATATGGGGCGGATACATCAAGGAAGGTGCGAAAACAGTCCTTCCCTCAGAAGCCTATGCTAAAATTAGCATGCGTTTGGTGCCGAATCAAAGCAGTGATAAAATCACCCGACTGTTTAAGGAGCATTTTGTTTCCATTGCTCCCGATAGTGTGAAAGTAGAGGTAGAGCCGCACCATGGCGGAGAGCCTGTACTACTTCCCACAGACAGCGATGAATACCGGGCAGCACACGAAGCCATGAAATCTACATTTGGAAAGGATCCCATTCCGGAGCGCGGCGGTGGCAGCATTCCCATCGTCTCCTTGTTTGAGGAAATTTTAGACCGAAAAACGATCTTGATGGGCTTTGGTTTAGACTCGGACTCCATTCACTCACCGAATGAGCACTTTGGCCTATTCAACTTCTACAAGGGAATTTCTACGATTCCTTATTTTTTTCACCATTACAGCGAATTCAAAAAACAATAATCATGAAACACAGCATTTTGTCCCTTCTTCTTCTTTGCTCATTGAACAGTCTGTTTTCACAAAGCGAAAATGATATGGAAAAGGTATCCTCTAGTCTGGGCTTGCTCATAGGCAATAACATGAAAACTCAGGGATTTGAGAATCTCGATACTAAAGTTTTTGCCAAAGCCATGGTCGAAGCCATGGAAGGTGAGGTGTCAGACGAAGATCTGCAAGCTGCCAATGAAGTAGTGAATTCCTACATGCAATCTCAGCAGGAAGACAAACATCAGGGAAATAAAATCAAGGGGGAAGAATTTTTGGCCAAAAACAAGGAGCGCAGTGAGGTGAAAGTGACAGAAAGTGGTCTGCAGTACGAAGTGTTGGAGGAAGGGGATGGTCCCATTCCCACCGCCAATGACGAAGTGAAAGTCCATTATCACGGCACCTTGATTAACGGGGAAGTATTTGACAGCAGTATTGATCGCGGAGAACCGATTTCATTTCCAGTCTCAGGCGTAATTGAAGGCTGGCAGGAGGCCCTGAAGATGATGCCGGTTGGTTCCAAATGGAAATTGTACATTCCTTACGATATCGGATATGGAAGTAAAGGCGCGGGTGCCAGTATTAAACCATATTCCACTCTGATTTTCGAAGTGGAATTACTCGAGATTGAGTAAAACATGCGGATAGATGTCATAGCTGTTATTCCCGAACTTCTGGAAGGACCTTTCAGTCATAGTATTCTACAACGAGCGCGGGAAAAAGGTCTGTTGGAGGTTCATGTGCACTCTCTGAAGGACTACGGTCTGGGAAAGCACCATCAGATCGATGACTACGCATATGGTGGTGAGGCCGGGATGGTGATGCGTCCCGAGCCGGTTTTTGCCTGCGTGGAAAAGCTCCAGCAGGATCGTAGCTACGACGAGATAATTTATATGACACCCGATGGCGAAACCCATAATCAAAAGTGGGCCAACCGACTCTCATTGAAAGAAAATTTGATCATTATTTGCGGC
>JAWLFI010000077.1:0-11653 GCA_041685645.1 Saprospiraceae bacterium
TCCCACTGAATATTTTCATCTGTGGAATCAAAAGAAACCAAAGAGAGACTGTATCTTTGCTCACAGAATCAATGAAGTGAATTGCAATGATTGAAATAAAGGCCTTTGAAGAACAGCCCGAGCGCATTATAGAGAGTCTAAAAAAGCGAAATTACACCGATGGCCCTCAGTTGGTCCGTCAGGTGCAGGAACTCAATCGCTCGCGAAAAGATTTGCAAGCCGTCTATGATGCACAAAAAGCAGAAGCCAACCGACTGTCAAAGGCCATAGGAGAGAGATATCGCGAAGGTGCCGCTGAAGAGGCGGAAAACCTAAAGTTGCAGGTGAGCGGCATGAAGGAAAAAATCCAAGAGCTGGAAGAGCAGCAAAAACAGGTGACGGAATCCCTCGAGAACGCACTGTTTGATTTACCCAACATGCTGCACGAACAAGTGCCTGCGGGAAAGTCCGATGCCGATAATGAAATCATACGAAAGTTCAAAGGGGAACTTCCACAGGCGGGAGGAGACGGCCTCCCTCATTGGGATCTGGCGAAAGAATACGGCATTTTGGATATGGAATTAGGGGCTAAGATTTCGGGCTCGGGCTTTCCCGTATTGATTGGAGCCGGTGCTCGATTACAACGCGCTCTGATTTCTTTTTTTCTGGATCGCGCCGGAACGGCAGGATATACCGAATACGTGAGCCCACTGCTCGTCAATGAAGCCTCAGCCCGTGGCACGGGACAACTGCCCGACAAGGAAGGGCAAATGTATGAAGTGCCCCGTGATGGATTATATCTCATACCCACAGCAGAAGTTCCACTGACGAACATTTATAGAGATGTGATTCTCGACGAAGAACAATTCCCCATTCAGCTGACCGGATATACACCTTGTTTCCGCCGCGAGGCGGGCTCTTATGGAGCAGAGGTCAAAGGGCTCAATCGCGTACATCAATTTGACAAAGTAGAAATAGTGCGCATCGAGAAACCGGAGAACTCCTACAATGCTCTGGAGGGAATGATGAAACACGTGTCCGAATTATTGGAGGCCCTGGAACTCCCCTATCGCGTACTGAGGTTATGCGGAGGAGACACGGGTTTTGCTGCAGCGATGACCTATGATTTTGAAGTGTACTCCGCCGCCCAAAAACGCTGGTTGGAAGTCAGTTCCGTTTCGAATTTCGAAACGTTCCAATCCAATCGGCTCAAATTGAGATATCGCAGTGAAAAAGGCAATCAACTTGCACATACACTTAATGGAAGTGCCCTTGCCCTGGCGCGCATTATTGCTTGCTTACTGGAAAACGGGCAATCCGATAAAGGAATTCATATACCAAAAGCGCTGTTTCCATATACCGGTTTCGAACTAATTGAACGTTAAGGCAGTTATAGTACAGACACAAAATCGATTTAAACTATGATGACATATTTCATAATCATTGGGTTTTTTGGGATCGTGGGCTACATTGTCCAGAATCGCCTGAAAAGCAAATTTAAAACCTATAGCAAGAAAGCACTTCACTCGGGTATGAGTGGACGCGAAGTGGCAGAGGATATGTTGAGACACTATGGGATTTCCGATGTAAAAGTTACTCAGGGTCAGGGATATTTGACTGACCATTATCACCCGGGTAAAAAGACGGTTACATTGAGCCCCGAGGTGTTTCAAGGAAGAAGTATTTCGGCAGCGGCCGTGGCCGCTCACGAGTGCGGACATGCCGTGCAGCACGCCACGGCCTACCGCTGGTTGGAAATGCGGTCAGCACTGGTCCCCGTCGTTAGTTTTGCGGCGCGATCTCAGCAGTGGTTACTCCTTTTGGCTATCGGCGGACTAGGCGGCGGTTTTCAGGCCGGATCCACTCTGCTCCTGATTACTGTTATTGCATTTGGAATGACAACCTTGTTTTCTCTGATTACTTTGCCGGTCGAATTCGATGCGACCAAACGGGGCTTGGTCTGGCTCCGCGAATCCGGAGTGACGGGGAGTCAACAAGAATATGCAGGGGCTAAAGATGCATTGAATTGGGCCGCCATGACTTACGTCGTAGCAGCACTTTCCTCTTTGGCAATGACCTTCTGGCTGCTATTGAGATTCTTGGGAAGCGATTAAATTTTATATTTTTAGCGAAAAATAACAAAGCAACTACATTATGGACGAATCAATGGAACAAGTAATTCGCGAACAGCGAAAGAGCATGCAGGCTTCCGTGGAATATTTAGCCAAACAGTTATCGCAAATCCGCACCGGAAAAGCGAATCCCTCTGTTTTGAGTAACATCAGGGTGGACTACTACGGTGCAGATACTCCTCTGCCTCAGGTGGCAAATATATCTACTTCCGATAGTAAAACGATCGTGATTCAACCCTGGGAGAAAAGTATGATAGAGCCCATTGAAAAAGCAATTTTCGGATCTAACCTGGGCTTAACTCCCCAAAATGATGGGGACTTGATTCGCATTGTTATTCCGCTTTTGACTGAAGAAAGAAGAAAAGAACTCGTCAAACAATGCGGAGCCTATGGGGAAGAGGCGAAAGTAAGTATTCGCTCCGCCCGACATCGAGCGATGGATGCCATAAAAAATGCAGTCAAAGACGGTTTTCCAAAGGATGCCGCCGACCGGGAAGAGGCGAAAGTCGACGAAATGACGGCCGAACACACCAAAAAGGTGGATGAAGTTATAGAAAATAAAGAAAAGGAAATCATGAAGGTGTAAAAGCCCTTGATTTCCTCTGCTCATTCAGGACAGCTGCTCTATACAGACCGTACACACTGACTTATGTCAAATTTGACGGAGACCCATTTTGCCGCTTTCAGAGAAAAAGAATCTTCTCCTAAAGGCACTTTGAAGTGTTGCTTTTGCACTTATTTCACTATTTTTTTGAGATAAAGGAATAAATTTGGTGCATTTGATAAACTTTACTTACCTTTGCATTGATATTTTTCACACAATAGAATTGTTTATGAACATTTACGTAGGAAATCTTCAGTATGGATTAAATGAAGATGAATTAAGGTCAGTATTCGAAGAATACGGTGCCGTTGAATCCGCAAAAATTATTTCAGATAGAGAAACAGGCCGAAGCAAAGGTTTTGGTTTTGTAGAAATGTCTGACGATAATGCCGCCCAGGAAGCCATCAATGATTTAGATGGAGCAGAAGTTGGCGGTCGCGCTATGCGCGTGTCAGAGGCTCGTCCTCGCAATAATTCTCGTGGCAATAACTTTAGCTAGTAATTAGCATAGATATAAAGCTCAGAATTTGAAGGGCGCATCATTTTATTATGATGTGCCCTTCTTTATTTTTATAGTGCTTTAGTTCCAATCGCTCTCCGTCATACACTGCATAACTGCGCGCTCGCATCCATTCCCCCAAATTGATATATCGACTCTTTCCGTTAGAAAGCGTTTTGTCAATCGCCAGATGGCGATGACCAAATACAAAAAAGTCCACCTCGCTGCCTCTGGCCAACTCCTCCTCACAATATTGCACCAGCCATTCTTGCTTATCGCCCAAATAGTCCTCTTCTTCCATGTTTTGAGCTCTACTTTTACCGGACCAATACTCTGCCAGAGCAATACCTGTGTTTGGGTGTAATCGAGCAAAAAGCCACTGTGCCCAGGGATGTGCAAAGATTTTTTTCAGACGTTTATACCCTTCGTCCCCCGGACCTAATCCATCGCCGTGACCAATCAAAAACTCGTGCTGGCCCAATCGCCTGCGAATGGGCCTCCGGTGTATTTTGAGATCTAACTCTTTTTCCAGGTAATCAAACATCCACATATCGTGATTTCCGGTAAAAATTTCGAGCTCCACGCCCTTGTCTCTCAATTGAGCCAATGCACCCAAAAACCGTAAATGTCCCCGAGGAACTGCTCGACGATATTCAAACCAGAAATCAAAGAGGTCGCCTACCAAAAAAATGGCATCGGCATCCTTCCCGATTTCTTCCAACCAGTCGACTACCATCCGCTCGCGTTCCCGATGCGGGCGATCGCCATCTATGCCCAAATGAAAGTCCGATGCAAAATATATTTTCACGTCACTAATTTTTCCGCTGCAAAATACCAAAAATCAGCTCGATCAGAGGAAGACCGCTTGAAGAATGATTGAAGATATTCAGTTGGTTGCCTAAGGATTTAGCTGAAAGTGACTGATAAAATTGACTACTTGCTGTACCGGCTGGGAAAAACGATCAGCCACAAAGGCTCACAATGGCTTGTATTCTGTTCCTTTCAGTCCTCCCTAGCGCAATTTCTGTCCTTCATGGTGAAGAAGAAAGTACTACAAAGAGGACCGAAAGGTCTTATTTAATGGCTAAGTTCATTAGTTTAATACCAGATTTGTGTAGCACATCACATTTAAAAGACTAGTGATTGAAACGCTTGAGCGTTCTTTTCATTATCTCAATAATTATTTACGAAGAAGGGCGGGAACCTCGACATGGTGAATATGTTCTTGAAGGAGGTTTTCGGAGCTCCTTTTGATGGTTTTTCTAAGGGAACTGGAGCCGGACAACTCCTGTTAAACACTGTAGAACTGTTGTTCTTTTTGTATTTTTGTAAGTACAAATAACAAATCATGGTAAAAAAGTGGATCAGTCTCATCTGTATCGGTCTATGCCCACTTTTGCTGTGCGGGCAGGAAGAGTTTTATGCCAAAGCCTCAGTAGAGGAGATAGAAGCCGGAGAAGTAATGGAGGTGACATTTTATATCAGGAACTTGAAGGGTGAATTTGAGCGACCTGAATTTGAACCCTTTGGGATAGTCGCAGGACCAATGAAGTCCAGTTCTTTCCAGTCCATTAATGGTGAAATCACTCAAGAGTATAGCTTTAAATATATACTGCGAGCGCCGGACGAAGGCTTCTACCTCATTCCCGAGGCAATGTTGGTGACTCCGGAAGACACCTATTATACCGAACCGATTGAGGTTCAGGTGCTGCCAGCTGATGGGCGCCCCCTTCCTCCTTCTGCCGCGCCCAAAAAACGTCCTGATAGCACTCCCTCACCCAGCCTGGAAGAAATATTGAGAAGCAAGAAGGTTAAACGATTCTAATATGAAGCAGCAGTGGGTTCTCTGTTTGCTTGGGATGTTCGCATTTCTCAGTCTCCAGGCACAATCAAAGGTTTCCTTCACAGCGGAAACGGATGCGCTGCGGATCGCACCCAATCAGCCTTTTACGGTTTCTTATACACTAGAAAACGCAGAAGGAGAGAACTTTAAAGAGCCGGATTTTGAACCTTTACAACTACTCCGTGGACCTTCTATATCTAACAGCCTGCAAATTATTAACGGTAAAAGCTCTAGCTCCGCCACCTATTCCTTTGTGCTGAGTGCTCCTCAGACCGGCACCTTTGAGGTGGCCCCGGGGAGGATTCAGGTCGATGGACAAACGCTAAAGTCCAATGCTCTTACCATTGAGGTAGTCCCTCCCTCTCCTTCGGGAGGCCGGGACAAAAGCCCCTCGGCTTTTATTGAACTTGAACTGAACACAGACTCTCCCTATGTGGGTCAGGCTCTCCGAATTGATGTGGTCTTGTATAGTCAACAGGCTGTCCAAAATGCATATAAAGTAAATGATCTCGATCGTGAAGGATGGTATAGTTTAAGTTTGCCGGGACAGGGACAGGTGCAGCAGACCACCCTCGAGGGAGAGCCCTACCGGAGACAAGTTTTATCCAGAGAGCTCTTATTTGCTCAGCAGTCGGGGCGCCATACTTTTGGACCACTCTTTTTAAAAGTGGATTTGGCAGATGAAAGCAGAGAACGGCGCTCACGTTTTTCTCTGTTTCGTTCTTTTGATCGAAAAGAATTAGCGACCGAAGCCGTGGAAGTAAATGTACAGCCATTGCCCAGCCCCGGTCCGGAAAACTTTTCGGGAATCGTAGGTCCCGTGCAATTGCAAGGGAGGTTGGAAGCGTCAGGAGTAGATAAGGGCAGCGCCGCTGAGTTTTCTTTGAGAATGGAGTCGTTTAGTGATCCCAATATTGTGAGCCCGCCGGAAATCTCTATTGAAGGGGCTGAAGTCCTCAAGCCACAACGAATAAGTGAATCGAGTGAAGATATAGAGGATAGCCGAATGTATGTGAATATCTATAAATATCTCTTGATTCCAGACACTACGGGCAAGTTGAGTTTTTACCCCTATATCACTGCATTCAATACACAGACTGGGCGTTATGATACCATTCGCGGAGAAGTTCACGACCTTTGGGTAGAGGCTGCTCGGGCGACTCCTGCAGGTCCTGATGAGGCCGAAAATGTCGACGAACAGAGCTCGACAGAGACAGAAAATAGCAGGGCATTTTGGTTTTTCTCCCTGATATCAGTCGCTTTATTGGCTTTTCTGTTGATATGGTTTTACCGGCGCCGACAAAAGGATGTGCATACATCCCAATCTATTACTTTAGAAGCTGAGTTTTCATCCTTGTTAAATGAAAAAGAACCCGACCCCCGAAAGCTGAGAAAATGTATTCGTGAACTCATGGAAAAAGACGAGACTTGGGGGATGGATAGAGAGCGCTGGAAAAAATGGCTCGACCAATTGGATTATTCTACATACAGTCCCAATGCAAGTCGTGAAGAATGGGAGCAACTGCTCTCTGACTGGAGAGGAGAGTGGGCAAGGCGCAAATAATTTGCTCCTTTAAATCGCATCTTTTTCGTCAGTTCCCAGTAAGAATTCCGTCATCGGAAGAAGCAGCGATGCGGTCTATTCAAAATTTATTACTTTTAAGGTTCATTAAGATAAGCATATGAATTTTTCACTGACAGAAGAACAGAAAGCCGTTCAGGAAGCGGCGAGAGAATTTGCCCAAAAGGAGTTAAAGCCCGGCGTCATTGAGCGCGACTCGACGATGACATATCCCAAAGAACAGGTAAGAGGATTAGCAGAATTGGGCTTTTTGGGAATGATGACAGATCCGAAATACGGAGGAGGAGGCATGGATACCATGTCCTATGTATTGGCAATGGAGGAGTTATCCAAGATAGATAATTCTTGTTCCGTTATCGTCTCGGTTAACAACTCTTTAGTGTGTTGGGGCGTAGAAAAATTCGGAACAGAGGCACAAAAACAAAAGTATCTCACGAAGCTGGCTACCGGCGAATGGATTGGCGCTTTCTGCCTGTCAGAACCGGAAGCAGGTAGCGATGCCACGAGTCAGCGAACGACGGCAGAAGACAAAGGAGATCACTACCTCCTCAGCGGAACCAAAAACTGGATTACCAATGGAGGAACCTCA
The DNA here is from genome assembly GCA_041685645.1 of Saprospiraceae bacterium. Lineage (GTDB taxonomy): Bacteria > Bacteroidota > Bacteroidia > Chitinophagales > Saprospiraceae > JAWLFI01. Next base: position 7,229 of record JAWLFI010000077.1, read on the forward strand.
AATGTGCACATAGTCATTGCACACACCCACCAGGAAAAAGGACATAAAGGAATTAACGCTTTTATTGTCGAAACAGATTGGGAGGGAGTGGAAATTGGTGCCAAAGAGGACAAACTTGGAATTCGCTCATCAGATACACATACCATCATGTATAGCGATGTGAAAGTGCCAAAGGAAAATCGCATAGGAGAAGATGGTTTTGGATTCAAATTTGCCATGAAGGTGCTCAGTGGAGGTCGCATTGGGATTGCTGCACAAGCCCTGGGCATTGCTGCAGGAGCCTATGAAATAGCGAAAGACTACTCCAAAGAGCGAGAAACCTTTGGCAAGCCCATCGCCCAACATCAAGCAATAGCGTTTAAATTGGCACAGATGGCCACTGAAACAGAAGCCGCCAGACTCATGGTGTATCGATCGGCACAATTGAAGGACAAAGGAATGAATTTTGATGTGGCCAGCAGTATGGCTAAGGTATTCGCTTCTGAAGTGGCTATGCGAACCACAACGGAGGCAGTGCAAATTCACGGAGGGTATGGTTTTGTGAAAGAGTATCACGTTGAGCGCTTGATGCGCGACGCAAAAATCACCCAAATTTACGAAGGAACCAGTGAAGTACAACGCATCGTCTTGTCCCGGAATCTGCTAAAAGGCAATTTATACGAACGAATCCTCGACTTTTAACGGACACCCCCTATATTGTATAATAGGTGCAACAAATCGGAGCTGAGTAAGGTTATAAGTTCGTATGTGGACGAAATCATGGCAAATTGCCCGCTTTTTTAATATTCCCGTCAAAGTACATTGGTCCTTCGGCCTCATGGTTCTTTACGTTTTTCTCATTGGATGGAAAGAGTCTATGAGCGCGCAGGGAATAATGGGATTTGCAGGCTTTGTGGCTCTGCTTTTTATTTGCGTTCTATTACATGAATTTGGACATGCACTGACCGCCCGCCGATACGGTGTGGATACGAAAGATATTATTATTAGTCCCGTGGGAGGTATTGCGCGACTTGTTCGCATGCCACAAGAGCCTCTAGCCGAATTTTGGGTCGCCATCATGGGGCCGGCGGTAAACGTCGCCATTGCTTTGCTTCTCGCCATTGTCATTTCCCTTACTCCCCTTTCTTTTATGCCCACAGGTACTGCCGCCACAGTATTTAATGAGATCTGGAATATGTTTCCTCTGCTGATGTGGATGAATATAGGGTTAGTTATTTTTAACTTAATTCCCGCTTTTCCCATGGATGGCGGTCGAGTGCTCCGCTCACTTCTTTCCTTGCGTTGGTCTCTCTTGCAATCGACCCGTATTGCTTCTTTTTCCGGACAGACCATCGCCGTAGCTTTTATCTTTTGGGGATTGTATCATGGAGAGTATATATTGCCATTTATCGGCCTGTTTGTTTTTATCACGGCGGCTTTGGAGTATCGCAACATGAAGAGATATAATGCCTCTCTACAGCGGAATGCCGCACAAGTGGCTCAACCCTTTACTCCACTCTTTACAGAAGATCCTATGGAACGAGCGCGCGAAGTGTACGATTTAGGTCGCGAAAAACATTTTTTGGTTTTAGATCACAATTATCATCCCCGTGGGGTGCTACATCCGGAGGACATAGAATCATGTGACGATCTCTGCCGATTAGAAAGTAGAGTTTCAGATCTCATGCAGCCGGTGACACAAAGAGTCGCCCACGATCAATCTTTGGAGGATGTCCTTCAGATTTTTCGGACAACAAAGACTCAAGTGCTACCCGTATACAGCGGGTATCACTTAATAGGGGTCATTCATCGCACAAACTTAGAATAAGTAACATGAGTGAGAGTAACAAACACAAGGCGTTTATGAAACAGGCCGTTGAAGTTGGGCTCAAGGGCCTGAGGGCTGAATTGGGAGGGCCATTTGGAGCTGTTGTGGTGCGTGGTGATCAGGTCATTGGAAAGAGCTCCAACCGAGTGACGAGTACGAATGACCCGACGGCTCATGCGGAAGTCATGGCGATTCGCCACGCTTGCCGAACAATCGGCGATTTTCAGTTGACAGATTGCGTTTTATATACTAGCTGTGAACCCTGTCCCATGTGCCTGGGCGCTATTTATTGGGCGCGGCTCAAAAAGGTATATTACGCTGCTCAACAGCAAGATGCTGCAAACGCAGATTTTGATGACAGTTTTATTTATCAGGAAATTGAAAAGGCTCCCTTACAACGGACTATTCCCATGGAACAAATTATGCGCAGGGAAGGACAATTATTATTTCAAGAATGGAAGCAATTGACGATTAAAACCCTGTATTAATTATTCGCGCAGGCGATCTAATACCTCGCCCGTTATGTCTTTGCTTTCCTCTGCAAATAGTAAGGAGCCGCCTGAGATGTCAAAAACAAAAGTGTAGTCATTTTCTTCCGCTAAAGAAGTAATGACATTATTCACTTTTTCCAAAATGGGTCCGAGAATCTTTTCTCGCTCACGTTCCATGCGCTGCTGCATGCCTTGCTCGAAAGCCCCTAATTCTTCCTGTTCTTTTTGGAACTGTTGTTCCTTTTTTTGCTGATTGACGCGCGAGATATTTCCCTCAGCTACTTCGCGTTGAAATACGCCGAAATCCTCCTCTAATTGAGCTACGCGGTCTTCGAAAGACATCACTAAAGAATCGCGGAGGTTCTCCATCTTTTTTTCTGCCTCTGCCGTTTCAGGCAATAGCTCTAAAATATTGCCTAAATTGACGTGAGCAAAATTCTGCTCTTGCGCCTGCAGGCTTATGCTCGTGAGTACAATCAGGCTTAAGATAATTGACTTTACTATTCTCATGGTATTATATTTTGTATAACGAAAACGAACGCTTTGTCCTCATTCGTGCGAGTTGGGCAAATATAATTGAATTTTGATGGTACAAAAAGGATATGAGTAGAAGTTGATTCTTCCGGGGGACCTCCGGCAACCCCTGAAAGAGATAATTGCTGTCTGGAGATGAGATTTCAGGAAAAAATGTTTCGTATTGACCTGCGATCTCTCTTTCTGTGCTTTGAACCCCTTAATCAACTATGTGCATGCTGCTCAACTTCTCCCATTATTTATCATTAATAGCAGCCAGAGCCTGCTTTATATCCTCAATAATATCATCGGCGTGTTCTAAGCCTATGGACAGCCTAATGAGGGCATCTGTGATATTCATTTCTTCACAATCTGCCGGAGCCACATCCGAGTGTGTCATCGTCATGGGGTGCTGAGCTAAGCTTTCCGTACTTCCCAGGCTCACCGCAAGCTTGACGAGTTGCAGATGATTCAAAAAGGCAAAGGCCTCGGCTTCACCGCCGTGTATTTCGAATGATAGCATCGCGCCAGTCCCTGAGTATTGTCGTTGGAATAGATCGCCCTCCCGGCTGCCGGGCTTCAGCAGACCGAGGTAATTCACCTTTTTTACATTGGGATGGTGCTGCAAATAATCAGCGATTCTCTTTGCATTTTCCTGTTGTTGGCTCAATCGAACTTTTAGGGTTTCCAGACTGCGCAATAACAGCCAGGATGAAAAGGGGTCCGCTGTATTTCCCAAAAAGGTTCGCAACGACTTGATGGCTCGTATTCGATCACTATTTCCGAGAATGGCTCCAGCTATAATGTCGCTGTGCCCACCTAAATATTTTGTTGCAGAGTACATAACGAGATCTGCGCCGAGTTTCAGGGGTTGTTGCCAAAGCGGTCCCATATAGGTATTATCTGCAGCGACAAGCACTTCTTTTCCAGCTCTGGAAAACTGATCAGCGATTTGTCGGCAAGCGGCTATATCAATCAGGTCATTGGTGGGATTGGCCGGTGTCTCTACATATATCAATCGCAGGGCTTCTCCATCGCCGGATTCCTTCAGGCGGTCTTGAATCTCTCCATCCTCTTCGCCGGGTTTAAATCCCACGGTACGCACCCCAATTGAGGGCAAATAGTGGTGGACAAAATGATCTGTACCGCCGTAAAGAGGGCGACTGTATAACAGCAAATCTCCCGGCGATAAAACACTGAGTAATACGGTCGAAATGGCAGCCATGCCGGAACTCAGCAATGCCGCTTCTTCTGCACCTTCCCACAGGCATAACCTCTGTTCAGCTATCTCTATATTGGGATTATTGAGCCGACTATATATCATACCGACTTTTTCGTCGGGGCGGGCTTCTCGCAGTCCGTACATCACCTCAAAGAAAGCTTTTCCTTGTTCTGCGCTTTCAAAGGCAAAGGTAGAGGTTTGAAAAATAGGTGACTTTATAGCTCCTTCAGTGTTTTTTGGGCTATGCCCATGGGTCATCATAAGGCTTTCTGGTCGGAAGGGGTGTTTCATTGTCCTGTTTTTGTTCGTCTCCAAAGAAACGGATTTGAATCAAAAGGTAGTTTAATTTTGTGTTTAATAGTGAATAATTCCAGTGTCGATACTCTGCAGAC
>JAWLFI010000260.1:0-2819 GCA_041685645.1 Saprospiraceae bacterium
CATTTCGTGAAAATCAACGTGAACGTGCGGCCTCCAATCTAAAAATTCGGCCAATCGATGTCGTGACTCTTTTTGCGTCTGCCACAGCCAATCTCGATTGAGGTCGAAATGATAGTGATTGACACGGCCGTGAGGCCAGGGTTCCTGATGTTCTGTTGTGGCTCGATGAATTTGTGGATACTGAGCTTTCACTGAGCGATAAAAGTGAACATATCGATCAAAGCCATCGGGATTGAGACAGGGGTCTAAAATTATTATTGTGTTATCCAGCCCGGTATCCAGGCCATAGCCTTTTGCTTCTGCGAGTTTGTACAAATTGATTAGCGCGCTCTCGGTGGCGGCGGGTTCATTGCCGTGAACACCATGACTCAGCCAGACAATCACCGGGCGGTTATCGTCTGCGGGAGGATCGGGATCCATCAGAGCAGTGATATGTCGATCGCGAATTTCCTTCCAGCGATCAATATTCTCCGGGGAAGAAATGATAGCCACACCCAGTGGTCGCCCTTGTTCACTCTGTCCATATTCGCGCCATAATACGCGAGGAGATTCCTCTGCTACCTGCCGGACATAATCGATGACGCGATGATGGGGTCTGAAGGCGGTCGTATAATCTGAAAAGTACTCTTCAGGGCTCAATAGCTGCGCTCCAAGGCTTATAGGCAAAAGAAAAACAACCAACAATAGTTTCCAATGCTTCATAAAGCTTTCTTTACTATGCGGTGAATGGTCTTAGTGTCACCCATGGTGTAATAATGTAAGCAGGGCACCCCATGAGCCACTAATTCTTTGGCTTGCTGAATACTCCACTCGATACCGACTTCTCTAACCTTCTCCTTATCCTCTCTCACCTCGTAAATACTCCTCGCCAGATCACCCGGCAAGTTGACATGAAAGATTCTCGGCAAGGATTGCAGTTGATAGGCTTTGGTCAGTGGCTTGAGTCCGGGAATAATCGGAACATCAATTCCTCGATCGCGGCATTTTTTCTCGAACTCGAAAAATTTCTGATTGTCAAAAAACATCTGAGTAACTATATAATCGCCCCCGGCCTTAATTTTCTCTTCCAGAAAATCTAAATCAATATCCATATTGGGTGACTCGAAGTGCTTTTCAGGGTATCCGGCGACTCCGATGCACATATTTGTATTGGCGCCATTCTCAATATTCTCATCCAAATATATTCCCCGATTCATATTATCTACCTGTCGAATCAGATCGATGGCGTATTTGTGACCGCCGGCCTCGGGGATGAATTTGCCATCGAATTTATTAGCATCTCCCCGAATGGCCAGCACGTTTTCAATTTGCAAAAAACTCAGATCAATCAGGGCATTTTCAGTATCTTCCTGAGTAAAACCGCCGCAAATCAAATGAGGCACCGGATCTACGCCATAGCGCTGCATAATAGCAGCACAGATGCCCACCGTTCCCGGGCGCTTGCGAATGGATGTTTTTTCATAGAATCCGCTGGACCGTTTTCGGTACAAATACTCCTCTCTATGATAGGTGACATCAATAAAGGGCGGCTCAAATTCCATCAAGGGATCCAAAGTATTAAAAATGTCTGATACACTGCCTCCCTTGGGTGGGGGGAGCACTTCAAAGGATACTAGTGATTGATCTTTGGTCTTTTCGATGTATTCAGTGACTTTCATATATCTTTTATTCTGCAATGATTGCGCCAAAAGTAATTGTAAAGTACAAAACTTCGCACTTTCTGCGCCCGAAAATCGCATTCCTGATTCACAGTTGACAATTGAGAAAGGTGCTTCCCGGCTGTTCGGGCAGAAGACTTTTGTCCGGATCAGCAACTAAAAATATGTAGAACTGTTCTGAAATCATGGGACCCATTCGAAACAATAATATCGAAAGGCAGGAAGGTAGCCAGACGTAGTAGGGATACATCCGGCTTTTGTGAAAAGCGAAGAGAATATTTCAAATATTGCACTTAAAACAGCATCTTTACGTTCAACAGCTATAGAAATAGTAGATTACATACGGATGAAAAGAACAAAAAAACTCGGGCTCTATTTAATACTTCTTTTTTTGACTTCGACGACGGCGCTCTGGAGTCAAAGCGACAGTGCTGAGGTCGTTCAGTTTAGCGGTCAGGTGATCGTCGATGACGATAGTGAGGAAATAATGCCCATTCCCTTTGTCAATATTTACATAAAAGAACAGCCCTTTCGCGGGACCTATTCCGACTACGATGGGTTTTTCTCTCTCGTAGCCAAAAAAGGAGAAACTGTAGTGTTCTCCTCTCTCGGTTTTCGACAAGAAAAGTTTGAAATCCCACTTGACCTGGAGGGCAATCGCTACTCAATTTTTCAATTTATGCGTCCGGACACCATAGACCTTCCACAGGCTATTGTATATCCCTGGCCCAGTCGAGAGCATTTCAAAATAGAGTTTTTGCAAATGAATATCGATAACAAACTCGAACAAATCGCCATGGAAAATCTCAGTGCGGACAAAATGGCGCGGCTCAGCGAGACGCTTTTAGAAGATGGTCGGGAGAGCACGAGTTACTACTTCCGTCGACAGGCTCAAACCTATTACAGCTACGGACAGTTTAAACCCATGCCGATCTTCAGTCCCATCGCCTGGGGAAAATTCATCAAAGCTCTCAAAGATGGGGACTTGAAGGAGAAGAAGAAGTAGTTAAGGTTAAAGTAGAAAGTATAAAAGTTAGAGGTCGAAAGTCGAAATTCAGAGTTCGCAGGTCGAAGTCTAAGGGAGAATGGTCGGAGTAAAAAGTCAACGCGGGTATAATCTCAATACAGTACATTGATTTTGCTATGCGTCTTTGCGCCTTT
>JAWLFI010000261.1:0-2808 GCA_041685645.1 Saprospiraceae bacterium
GATTTGTTAAAGCGCGAGAATGAGTCTGCTCCGAAAGTCTTTTAGTCATGAGGATGAGCCCACTTTATTCATAAACTATATCATGTATATTGTCGCAGGTTGAGGTAAGCGGAACCATTGCTTACTCGAGGAAAGATTTTTTCGATAAGGAAAATCCTGCGTTTTGCAGCCATTCGGAAGTGAAGGGATTTTCGGAGCAGACACAAGAATTAAATCCAGAAAGAAATCTTGCCAAATTAATCGAAGGATTGAGTCGCTCTTGACGCATGATTAACTAATTCCGCATATTCGCTCGGCGTAAGCCCATCTAGACAAAAATCCAGTGGATTTACCGGCTTATCATTGAATATTACCTCATAGTGCAAGTGCGGAGCGGTACTCGTTCCAGTATTTCCCACTTCTCCAATAGCCTCACCTTTTTCCACTTTCTGCCCCTCTTTTACATCAATATTACTGAGGTGAGCATAACGCGTCTCGTATCCGTAGCCGTGGTTAATGATGATGTTTTTACCATATCCCGTAGTGCGATACTCCACTTTTTCTATCACGCCGTTTCCAGTGGCTCTGACTGTTGTGCCCACCGGACAAGTGAAATCAAGGCCAGTATGCATTTTGCGAATATTGTGAACGGGGTGCATTCTCATCCCAAAACCGGATAAAAGCGTGATTCCCCTTTTTAATTTATCTTTTCTTACCGGCTTGATACTTGGAATAGAAGCCAATCTATCACTTTTCTTTGAGGCTAACTGCTCAACATTATCTAATGACTTGGAAAACAAAACGGTCTGACGCTGTATCTTGTCAATACTAGCCTTCGTAGAAGAGATCAAGTCAGAGGAATTATTGTAATTCAAAAGAGCCGATTGGTGACCACCCGTACCCATGGCCCATACTGATGGATCGATGGGATCTACACCAAGAACAAGACCATACACCCCTTCATCTCGTTCTTTAATGTTTTCTAAGACAGTTGTTAGTTGATTAATTTCCTGGGTTAGTGAAGAATAGTTATATTTCACCTCATCCAATTCATTTTGAAGAGCAATCTCTTTAGCACTGGGAAAGTATTCGTGGTAGTATTGGTTGAGAAGGAAAGAAGCCAGAAGGATAAAGGCACCGGAAAGAAAAACCCGTTTGACAACTCCCTTGGGGCCAAGTTTGACCCTTTCATATTGCATCGTCTTCGGATTGAATACGTATTTGTTCTTATTCATATATTTTCCTTAATTGACCCCCTTTTATATCAAATATTCCCCAACGGATTTGTTTCTTTGCAGAATGATAGCCAAAAGTAATGTTTTTTGCTTAAAATGCAAAACAAATATAAATAAAACGTAATATAAGTGGTTGACTCTCTAATTATTACATATGGAGTTGATCCCATAAAAATCTAGTAAAGTCCTGAAAAACAACATAGAATAATTGATAAATAATCGTCATATGAAAAGTAAAAAAATCAGGGAAAAGTTTCTAAGCTTTTTTGAGGGAAAGGAGCATAAAGTCGTCCGTTCTGCCCCCATGGTGATAAAGAATGATCCTACTTTGATGTTTACCAATGCAGGTATGAACCAATTTAAGGACTATTTTCTGGGGGATAAAGAGGCTTCTGATGTCCGAGTGACGGACAGTCAAAAATGTTTGCGCGTCTCCGGAAAACACAATGATTTGGAGGAGGTTGGTCTGGACAGTTATCACCACACGATGTTTGAGATGTTGGGCAATTGGTCTTTTGGTGATTATTTCAAAGAGGAAGCGATTGGCTGGGCCTGGGAGCTATTGGTGACTGAATACGGCATTGATGCGGATCGTTTATATGTGAGCATCTTTGAAGGTGACGATTCAGACCATTTGCCCATTGATGAAGAGGCGCGAAATATTTGGAAAAAGTATTTGCCGGAAGAGCGGATTTTGCTCTTTGGAAAAAGGGATAATTTTTGGGAAATGGGTGAAACGGGTCCTTGCGGACCCTGTTCAGAAATTCATATTGATTTGCGATCAGAGGAGGAGCGGCAAGCCACCGATGGTGCAACATTGGTCAATCGCGACCATCCGCTGGTGATTGAGTTGTGGAATTTGGTGTTTATGCAATATAGTCGTTTAGAAACAGGCGCTTTGAAGCCACTGCCTGCCCAACACGTCGATACGGGGATGGGTTTTGAACGATTGTGTATGGTTTTGCAGGGGAAAACCTCCAACTATGACTCCGATGTATTCATGCCATTAATTCAACAGCTTTCTCATATTAGTGAAATTCCCTACACGGGCAAATACGATTCCGAGGCTAAAAAGGATATGGCTTTTCGAGTGGTGGTCGATCACCTGCGCGCTGTAGCATTTGGTATTGCAGATGGAGCCCTGCCATCTAATACCGGCGCAGGCTATGTCATCCGGCGTATTTTGCGTCGAGCCGTGCGCTATTATTACTCCTTTCTCGATATTAAAGAACCCGTCATGTTTGCACTTTTGACGGTACTGATTGATCAAATGGGAGACTATTTCCCCGAATTGCGGCAGCAAAAAGATTTGATTAGTAAAATTATCAAGACTGAGGAGAAAAGCTTTTTAGAAACACTCGCCTCCGGATTGAAGAAATTAGATGAGATGAACTTGCAGACAGGCGACTTAATTGATGGAGACTCTGCCTTTGAGCTATACGACACCTACGGCTTTCCCATCGACCTGACCCGCCTGATTGCAGAAGAGCATGGGGCTAAAGTAGATATGGAAGGCTTCGAAATTGCTTTACATCAGCAGCGGATGCGCTCAAAGAAGGATGCATCGAAGAAAGTGGGCGATTGGCGCGTGGTC
>JAWLFI010000078.1:0-11576 GCA_041685645.1 Saprospiraceae bacterium
ACACTGGAAACTAAACTCCGTCGGGACTGCTCGCCATATGCGACCACCACAACTTCATCCATAACAACTCCTGAATCATCCAGCATGAGATTGTACTCATTCTTTTCACCCAATTCAACTCGCATCGCTTTATATCCAATATAGGATATCTGTAAAGCGTCAGCGGTTTCCGGGATTCTCAATTCGTAATAACCGTCAAAGTCAGTGATGGTTCCATACCCATCTTCACCGACCACGGTAACATTAGCCCCAATCAGAGGCTCTCCCTCAGCATTTGTAACAGTTCCTGAAACCGTACGCTGACCGTACAGTGCAACAGAAACGACCATTGCGAGAAATAGTAGTAACGCATTCTTCATATTGATTTATTTTGTTGAACAGTTAATTGACAAAATCCATTTAAATCTTGTCGTTTCACACAATTATAAGACATTTTAACATAAAATTAATGTATTCGGAGGATTTTTTTCAAACCCAACACACCAAGATGATTGTAACCAACAGTCTACCAATTAGTTATGAAAACAAAAATAATAATAAGAAAAATGTCGGGGCTTGGCATTTAAGAAAGATTTAACTTATAAAAATTAGAGCCCGGTCTCATTTGCCGAATAATGTGTATAGAATGATACCCTTTTAGATAAGTATTCAGAATAATATTTTGTTTGATGGGGCATAAAAATAACTCCAGTGTTTCAAAAAAACACCTAGTAATAGAGGGATTCTATTTATTTGTTCCTAACAAGTAATACTGCGATCCATTAAAAAGGGTTGGGGAAGAAAGAAAGTTTTTAGTGGCTTAGAAGTATACCTCTTGTAAGCGTTGCTAAAGTTGTGTGTGTGGGGGTTTAACCTTCTATGGGGTGTTGCGGAATAAATTGTTCGTTATAATCTACCGCAAAGGGAAAGGAGCCCCACCGCCTACGCTGCTATGCAGCTTCGTCGGTCAAAGCCCACCTGCGCACTTTGTGCTTCGTCGGTCGAAGGCCGCAAGCGTGAGGTGCCCGGAGGGCGCAACGCCGCAGGCGGTGCGGTGCGAAGTAGAGGCGTAAAATTTTACGCCTCTCGAGCACGGAACTCCGGAGGGGACCGACCCCGAGCCGGCTAACAGCCGAGCGAGGGGGCACGCCCAAAAAGCCAAAATAAGAGCGTGTGCACTAGTGATCGGATAATTGGAGGAGATACATTTTAATAGCGTTTTCCATCCCGTAATAGAGGGCGTCGACGACGATAGCCTGACCGATAGATACCTCGGCTAAGTGAGGGTGCAGGGCCTGATAAAAAAACTTGAGATTCCTGAGATTGAGATCATGGCCGGCATTGACTTCCATACCGAGATCAGTGGCCAAACCCGCAGCGTATGCGTAAGATTTGAGGAGGGATTTGTAGGAATTTTTTTGAACGGCTTCGGCGTAGGGTCCGGTGTAAAGTTCGATGCGATCTGTGCCCGTGTCTGCTGCGGCCCGAATGCGATCGGGATCGGGGTCAATAAAAATAGAGGTGCGAATGTCGGCATCGTGTAGGGTGGATATTCTATCGCGAAGGAGTTGCATGTTTTCGCTGGGATTCCAGCCATTATCTGAAGTTAGGGCGTCGGGGGCGTCGGGCACCAGTGTGACCTGATGGGGGCGAACGGAAAGTACGTGGTCCATAAATTTGGGGATGGGATTTCCTTCAATATTGAATTCTGTGGTCACGATATCTTTGAGTGGCTGGAGGTCATCGTACCGGATATGCCTTTGGTCTGGCCGGGGATGGACGGTAATGCCCTGAGCGCCGTATTCCTCGCAATCGCGGGCGAAAGTTATCAGATTTGGGAAATTGCTGCCCCGCGCATTTCTAATCAATGCGACTTTATTGATATTTACACTCAATCGAGTCATAATGTATTTTTACCTTTAAGAAAGTTTTTCAAAGATAAGAAAATGGAAAAATTGTCTCCCGGCTTTCGAATGTTAAGTTTATTTATGGCTTTGTTGGCCGGTCAATTATTGGCTGGTGCTGTCACTGTTCTCGTCGCAGGTATCTATTCCGGAGGTGTGTTTTCTGCAAGTGAAGGGATGCTGGGTGGCATGAGTCCCGCCGGGGTGCGCTGGATCATTGCTCTGGGGCAAATCATGGGATTTTTGATTCCGGGGCTTATTTTGATGCGTTGGTGGGGGCTGTCATTTTCGAAGATATTTCAGTCCAGGAGTAAACTTTGGGTGTTGCCAGCGGTTGTTTTGGCCTATTTTGTATCCCTGCCTTTATTTAGTTGGATGTTTTTATGGAATGTCAGCTGGGAAGTGCCGCTGTGGTGGCCTTTTGAAATAGAGGCTGTTCCCGAGCAAATACTGAATATTTTGGAAAGTCCGGGCGTCTGGGCGTTTCTCGCCAACCTCCTGATTATCGGCCTTATTCCGTCTGTGGGTGAGGAGATCGTATTCAGAGGTTTGCTTCAACCGGCGCTGAGGGAGAGCCTGGGAAATGATTTTTTAGGTATTTTTGCAACAGCTATTATTTTTTCAGCCATTCATCTGGACTTTCAAGGTTTGATGCCTAGATTTTTACTGGGCATTGTGTTGGGCTTAGCGTATTATTATACCCGGTCTCTTTGGTGGCCGATCATCATTCATTTTATTCACAATGGTGGACAGGTGGTATTGAGTTATGCGGTGGAAGACTTTTTAGAAACACCCTCGACGGAGGATATGAGTAGTCTGGGTATACTGCCCTTGCTTTCGGCCATTGCATTATTAGTCCTTTACGGGCTCATTCACAAAAAAGGGCATATATGAAACGTGTAGAAGGACTGAGAAAAAGAATTTGGGGCGCCATCATTTATGGTTTAATTATGGTGGCGGGATTCGCATGGAATATCTGGAGTTTTCAAATTGTCCTGCTGGCATTGTTTTTCTTTAGCCTTCGAGAATTCAGGATGATGGAGCGCCGAAGCGGAGGGAAGTATTATAAATACGGGGTCTATGTGCTGGCGGCGTTGAGCGTTTCCGGCTTTATGTTTTTATCCGCAGCGAGTCTCTCTTTTTCCACCGGCGTTTGGATCCTTCTAGTACTGGGAATGCTTCACCACTTATTGGTCTTTTCGATGGTTTGGAGCGGATATAGGGATTTGTACTTTCAGTGGCCGAGTTGGTTTCGGGCCGCTTGTTATATCGGTTTATCATTTGGGGCTATTTTTACGTATTCCATCACCCTTATGAATTACGATCGCTGGCCGGTTTTAGTCGTTTTATTTGCCATTTGGGCATCGGACATCGGGGCATTTTTTACCGGAATGCAAATCGGGCGGCGGCCGCTACATTTTAGTTTATCGCCAAAGAAAACAGTAGAAGGTGTTCTGGGGGGCGTTGCAGCGGCATTAATTGTAGTGGCCAGTTTCAAAGGCATTTTAGACATTTCGTGGTCAAGGGTGATTGTTTTGGGTATTATCCTTTCGCTGACTGGTGTAATGGGAGACCTTTTCGCCTCTTGCTACAAGCGGAGAGCAGGGATTAAGGATAGCGGGCGTCTGATTCCCGGTCATGGAGGAATTATTGATCGGATTGATGCGTATATATTTTGTCAACCATTTGTAGCGTATTTATTGTTATAATTGAGCTAAATTTGAAGGTATGATTCACAAGGAGGGACATAAAATTGTTTCGTATATCATCGGTTTTTGCATTGTAGCCGGAGGGTTTTCCTTTCGGTACTTTGGAGATGCCTGGCTTTACATTTGGATATTCCTGTTTTTGCTGTTGGGTTTCGCCATATACTTTTTCCGAGCTCCGAAAAGGCCCGAGCCCAAAAATAATGACCGTGAGATCATCGCAGGTGCCGATGGGAAAGTCGTGGCCATAGAAACCGTGATGGAGACTGAGTATCTTCAGCGAGACTGCAAATTGATCTCCATTTTTATGTCTCCCCTGAATGTTCACATCAATTGGAATCCGGTCGGTGGTGTGGTTCGACACGCACAGTATCATCCGGGGAAATATCTGGTGGCCTGGCATCCCAAGTCCAGCACGGAAAATGAGCGAATGAGTATAGTGATAGAGACCCAAAGAGACGAGATTTTGGTTCGTCAAATTGCGGGTGCTATGGCTCGACGGATTATCAACTACAATAAGAAGGGCATGGAGGTAAAAAAGGGGGCAGAGATGGGGTTTATCCGCTTTGGCTCCCGGGTCGATGTGTATCTGCCTCTGGATTACGAGGTAAAAGTCTCCATGGGAGAAAAAGTCAAAGGGAAAGAGACGATTATTGCTCTGGCCCCTTAGTCCACTACTTCTCTTCTTTCGGAGTTTCGGTCGCACTCTTTTTCTCGGGCCGCATTTGCGGAAAAAACAAGACCTCCTGAATTGTACTCTGCCCAGTCAATAACATTGTCAAGCGATCAATTCCAATGCCCAGGCCACTCGTTGGCGGCATACCGTATTCCAGTGCCTTCAAAAAATCTTCGTCGAGCACCATGGCTTCATCATCACCTGCTTCTGCAAGTTTGAGCTGGTCATCCAGGCGTTCGCGTTGGTCGATGGGGTCATTGAGTTCGGTGTAGGCATTTGCAATTTCCTTTCCATTGACAAAAAGTTCAAAGCGCTCCACCAAGCCCTCTTTTGTGCGATGCTTTTTTGCCAGCGGAGTCATTTCAATGGGGTAATCTGTAATATAAGTCGGCTGAATGAGTTTCGGTTCGACCACCTTTCCAAAGATTTCGTCGATCAATTTCCCCTTTCCCATGGACTCATCTACCTCGATGTGCAGTTTTTTCGCATAGCTGCGCAATTGGCTTTCGTCCATCAGGCGGATATTTTCTCCTCCCATGCGCTCTACCGATTCCAACAAAGGAATTCGCGGATAAGGCCCTGCAAAATCAATGGTTTGTCCTTTGACTTCAACCTTAGTAGAGCCTTTGACAGATTCGACGGCACGGGACAAGAGTTCTTCTACCATATCCATCATCCATAAGTAATCTTTATAGGCCACATACATTTCCATGGATGTGAATTCGGGATTATGTGTTCGGTCCATTCCTTCATTGCGAAACATTTTACCAAACTCATATACACCATCAAAACCTCCAACAATGAGTCGCTTGAGATACAACTCATTGGCAATTCTCAAATAGAGAGGCATATCCAGGGTATTGTGATAGGTTTTAAAAGGGCGCGCGGCAGCGCCTCCGTGGATGGGCTGAAGCACCGGGGTTTCCACCTCCAGCCATCCTTTGTCGTCAAAGAAATTGCGCATCGCCCGAATGAGTGCGGCACGATCTTCAAAGGTCTTTCTGTGCTGTGGATTGACTGTAAGATCGACATATCGCATCCTGTGTCGTTGCTCGGGATCAGTGAAGGCATCATATGTGTTGCCCTCTGCGTCTTTTTTTACTATAGGCAAGGGGCGCAAAGATTTGGCTAAAACCGTGAGTTCATCCACGTGAATAGTAGTTTCTCCGGTTCGGGTAGAGAACACTTTCCCACTAACTCCTATAAAATCTCCGATGTCCAGCAATTTTTTAAACACCTTATTATATAGGTCTTTGTTTTCTCCGGGACAAATTTCGTCCCGATTGAGGTAGAGTTGAATGCGGCCCGAGCTATCCTGAAGCTCTGCAAAAGAAGCTTTTCCCATGATGCGCTTTGACATCAATCGGCCGGCTAATTTCAGTCCCGACACCTCTTCCCCGCTCTCTTCGAAATCTTCAGTTACATTTTTCGCCAGGGCATTGACCTTAAACTCTTCCGGCGGATAGGGATCAAATCCCAGGTCTCTAATATCCTGAAGCGCTTCTCTTCTCACTACTTCTTGTTCTGAAAGATGTGTCATCGTTTATTTTTTTCAGTCCTTGTGTCATTACCACCAAATTCGCTACAGACCAAGTCTTGATCTTTTTGCCCATATCTGCGTTGCTCTTCAGTCACATAGCCAAGGCTATGCTCCTTCATCGCGCCTTGATCTGAACAAAAATCTACTGCGACTTTTCCACACCTATTTAGTCGTAATGACACTAGACCGCGGTTATATTGTTACTGCAAATATATGTACTATTTCATAGTCCGGGGGATATGCAACAGAAGAATTCAACAAGAGGTTGAGATCACGCTCATCAAGCAGCCCTTTTGATATGTTTGAGCTCTTACAGGTAACATAGAATTTACTTTTCATTTCATTGTGAATTGAAGCAAGAGTGTATATTTGCGAAAAACTACCACGATCACATGATCCAAACATACCGACTCACATGTTTAGTTCTCCTGTGTTTCTGCATCCAATGGAGTTCTGCACAAAGCCCATATACGGGATCCTCTCCATATGTTGGAGAAAACGGTGGGTTAGTCATCAATGAATTTAGTCAGGGAAATGCCGGACAGGAAGAGTACATAGAGTACGTAGTCGTGGGGTCGCCTTCTAATCCCCTGGCAGATGTGAATTTAGAGGGCTTTATCCTCGATGATAATAATTTCCCGGCATCTGGCAATGGAACATCTCCCGGACATTTTAGACTGGGCGATTGCTACAATGCCGTCGCACCGGGCAGCATCATAGTAATTTATAACGCTGATGATGTCAATGCTTCATTACCGCCGGATGACCCTCAGGACAGTAACGGAGATGACGTTTATATCATTCCGCACAATTCAGCCTGTCTCAATATGTGCAACAGTAATCCCGTCTCCCCCACCAATGAATTCCACTGCCCTTGTGAGAGTTTTGGTGGTAATGACTGGGAAAGCATCGTCATGAGAAATGGTGGGGACGTAATTCAGGTCCGGGATGGATGTGGGACTCTCCACCACGTTATTGTCTTTGGTTCACAACCTATCACAACTGAAATAACAAATTCGCCCACTTTGGTCAATACGGGTTACGGCTCTCAATCCGGTCAGGTAGTGTTTTTTAGTCACGATACTGACGACAACTGGTTGGACGTAAATAATTTCAGGAGCGAAGCTGTAGCCGGCAGCGAAACACCCGGTGCGGGCAATAATCCCGACAATGAAGCATGGATCAATAGTCTCAAAGATGGGTCTTACGCTTATGATGGCGAAATCGCAGACTGTAGGAAAACAGATGCCGGAGATTTGGAATGGCCTTCCGATGGCGACCCCGACGGACCGGATCCGTTGGAAATATGCGAGGGAACAGATATTGGAGCCTTCAGCCCGGACTGGTCTGCCAGTGGACACGAGGAGCCCGACCCGAACCTGTTTGATTTTGAGTACGGTTTTGTATTGACCGAACCCGACCCGCCCTATGAAGTAATAGACTATAACGTATCCGGAGACTTCGATTTTTCCTCTTTAGCCCCCGGCACGTATCGCGTTTGGGGTGTCAGCTTCTTATATGTCAATGGAGAGGAAGACTTTTTGAGTTTTATGGATGATGCCTGTGTTGAGGATATTGAGGTTATCGAAGATTTTGCCGCTTGCGATTACGATTGTGGAATAGATGTGGATGTTACCAATAATTCGGTTTACAATGGTGATGTCATTATAGAAGTCATACCGAGTCCGGATGACCCAACGGACCCCTTGATTGGACCTTTGTGTGAGGCAGAAGCAGCTGACTATGACTTAACAGACCTTATTGATATTATTAATGACGGAACAGGTTTAACTGTCACCTTCTTTGATGGAGAGCCTGGAGCAGGTGGTATTGAGATTTCTGACCCCAGTTCAGTTGACTTAAACGGCATGGATTTATGGATAGAGTATGGAGAACAGCCCTGCATCATAATTTTTGACCTAACAGATCCGGTGATTACCTCCGGGCCCACTCTCGATCCCATCGGTCCATTCACTTTCTGTATCCCTCCCGGAAATACGAGCACCACGATTGACTTGACCGCTTATCACAGTGATTTGAATGGAGACCCGGGACTTGATTTTTTCTGGTATGAGGATGTCGGTCTCACACAATCCATCGGAAGCCCGGAGACATTCCCCGCAGACCTGGGAGTTACGACAGTGTACGTCCAGGCAGAAGACGGGGTTTGTGAAACCAACGTCATTGCTGTTGAACTCGACGTGCAAAACAGCCCGGATATCAACACTGGTGTGGAATTAGAAGGCTGCGAACCGGCACCGGCAGATTTTGACCTGACCGAAGCTCATATTGAGCTCAACGCCAATGCGGGAATCAACTTCAATTGGTTTGAAAATCCCGATGGCAGTGGAGAAATTACTAATCCTGAGGACTACAGTGGAAACGCCGGAGATATTTATGTCAGCGCTACAGACCCCGCTACCGGATGCAGTTCTGATACTGTGAGTGTGGAACTTATTTTGAATCCCGAACCTTCTTTTACAGTCATTAATGACGTCACGGTATGTGAAGGCCTGGAGGTTTCTCTTGATACTCTAGTCGATCCTTCTAACCCAAATCTGAGCTACACCTTTCACGATGGATTTCCACCAAATACGGGAAATCAAATTAACGGCCCAGTTTCTTTTAACTCCAACACCACCATTTGGGTAGTGGGCACAGATGATGACACGGGATGCACAAGTATAGAAGAAGTGAATGTTGAAGTTATCGATATTCCCGCTACGCCCCCGATCAGCAATACCGGCCCGTATTGTGAGGGAGAGACCATTCAGTTGAGTTACGATTTCCCTATACCTATACCCGGTTTACAGTTTTCCTGGACGGGGCCCAATGGCTTCACCTCCAGTCAGGAAAACCCGAGCATTCCCAATGCGCCCCCGAGTGCCAGTGGAGAATACACCTTAGTCGTTTCACTCTTCGGATGTAGTTCACAACCGGCCGTGACCGATGTCGTAGTAAACCCTTTGCCAATACTTGAGCCACAAACTCCCATTGAAATTTGCGAGGGCGAGGCGTTGACGCTCATGGTCGATGGTCCCTCGGGCACCTCATTCAGCTGGAGTGGCCCCAATGGCTTTTCGAGCACTGAACAGAACCCCCTTGTGTCGGGCTCAGCCAGTCCGGCCGATGCCGGTGAATATATTGTTTTTGGATCGCTGAATGGCTGCATAGGACCGGATACTACGGCAGAAGTCAGCGTTTTAGAGGGTGCGGATATTGAAATCGTTATTGACAATGAAATCCAATGTGCCGGAAGTGAGGATGGAGAAATTTCTGTTATTATAAATAATGGAAACCCTCCATTTGAGTACAATTGGTCTGACCCTCAGTACGATGGGCTGAGTAATTTAACCGGACTTTTTGCCGGCAGCTATACCGTCACGGTGACTGATGGGAATGGATGTACTTCAGAAGCGGAAATTGAGCTCACAGAGCCCGACCCCATGATGCTCTTTTGCACCGAAATTGACCCGGAAAGTTTTCCAGGTGCTGAAGATGGCAGCGCAGGCGTAGATATTTCAGGTGGAACGCCTACTTATACCCTGAGCTATGACAACAACGACGGAACCAATGGCACCCTCAACGACCTTTCGGCCGGCGTCACTGAGATAGAAGATCTGCCCGCCGGCACCTACGACGTTGTGGTAACAGATGCCAATGGCTGCACCATCACCTGCAGTTTCACCATTACCGATCCCGACTGTGACGTTGAAATAGAAGAGGTAATTATCCTCGAAGAAGTATTGTGCTTTGGCGATTCGACTGCCAGCCTCGAGGCCATCGTCAACGGAGGGTCAGGTACTTACATTTTTACCTGGTTCAACAGCGCCGGAGATGAGGTGGGATCAACCAATCCCATCACAGACCTGCCCGCCGACAATTACACTTTGACCGTTGCGGATGCTTTTGACATGGATTGCGAACGAAATATTATGATAGAAGTGCCCGGCATTGACCCTCTTGAACTCAATTGCGAAGTGATTGCTGAGGTTAGCGCTCCGGGAGCTGCTGACGGAACAGTGGAAATCACCTTCAACGGAGGCACTCCCGAGTACAGCATCTCCTTTGAAGGTCAAACAATAACGAACTCCAGCTCTCCCCTACTGATCGACACCCTTTCTCCCGGCACATACCCGGTGGAAATCGTCGATGAAAATGGATGCAGTGCGAACTGTTCCTTCACTATAGAAGAGGCGGATTGCGATCTTTCTATAGATGAATTATTTGTTATCGACAGCCTTCCGTGTTGGGGGGATTCCAGCGCCGTGGTTGCAGGGCAGGCTTCGGGCGGAGACAGCACAAACTATTCCTATACCTGGACGAGCTGGTCCAATGGAGACACCCTGGCCACCACAGATACCGCCATGCAATTACCGGCAGGCCTATACGAATGGGAAGTGCGGGATGGTAACTGTACCGTTTCCGATACTTTGCGCGTGCCCGAGCCGGAGGAGGCTCTGCTCATTCTCAATTGCGAGATTTTACAGAATGTTTCAGCTCCGGGAAACTCCGATGGTGAAGTCCTCATCGAGTGGACGGGGGGCGTGCCCGTATTCATACCGGGAAACCCTCCTTCATACTCGTTGAACCTCTTCGGCCCTTCTATCGATACGAACATACTAGTCAGTGACCTGTCTGTAACTGTAGGAAATCTACCCGCCGGCGAATACGAGCTTGAAATCACAGACAGTATTCCATGCTTTCAGTATTGCAGTTTCACCTTGTCAGATACTCCTTGCGACCTGGACATTTCTCTGGATACTGCCTTCTTTGTCGGCTGCCCCTCAGATAGTAGCCTGGAGATTCGACTCTTGCCCACAGCACTGGACAGCCATACAATCTTAGTCTGGAATACTGATACCCTATCACAGACAACGAGATCGGGACTGCCCGGCGGCAATTATATCATCCAGGCTATTGACACCTTAACCAACTGCAGAGATACCCTTGAACTTGACCTCTCCGCTCCCCCGGCACCGGAACTCAATTGCTTCGTCATCGAAGATGTTTCAGCTCCGGGCGAAAGTGATGGAAGTCTGGGTGCAAGCATAGATAATGTCGCCCTCCCCTACGACTTCTCACTCAGTGGCCCGGGCGGCGATATCGATTCCACGGGCTTGCGCTTAGATTCATTGAGCTGGGCCGATTTACCGGCGGGGAATTATGAGCTCAGCATAACCGATAGTTTGGGTTGCACCACAATTTGCAACTTGTCTCTCAATGATGGAGATTGCGAGTTGATGCTTGAACTCAACACCGCTTTCTTTTCGGGATGCCCCTCGGATAGCACACTCAACATCAGGCTCGATGTACTCAATCCCACCCAAAACACCGTCTACATTTGGAATGCAGATACTCTCACAGAACTAAGTCGCGTCGAATTAGCCGCGGGTTCCTATGAAATTATTGCCCTGGATACCAGCACCTTTTGTTCAGACACCGTGCAACTCACTCGCGATGATGAAAGCCAACTTTCCTTCAGCTGCGAAGTTTTCCGCCACCCTTCTTCTTTCGGAAGCGCCGACGGACAGGCCGGCATTCTCATTGACACGATCTCAGCACCCTACACCGTTTCTATTGACGGCTTTAATTTTTCCGATCAAATCTCTGACTCGCGCCAGGATTCTATCCGATTCAACAATCTGGATTCGGGTACCTACATCATCACCGTAGAAAACAGCTTTGGCTGCACCGACACTTGCCAAATTACCGTGGAAGACGGAGGCTGCGGAGTATTTACCATAGATAGTATCGTACCCACTCAGCCC
>JAWLFI010000079.1:0-11565 GCA_041685645.1 Saprospiraceae bacterium
ACTAAAATGTGAATATGCCTTCGCGCAGAGCAGCCCGGTTCTTGGGTCCTTTTCTTGGGTGTTTGTTTTTTGCTAACTCGGTGTAGAAAAGGAATTTGGCCCCATCACCAGTGATAGCGGCGCGCAGAGCGGAATTGCGTTCGCGGGTAGCGGGAAGAATCTAGAATGTGAGACAAACACAATGTTACTGAGAGAAAGAAAATGTACCCAAAAGCGCAAGGTGGAAAATGAAGTACCGCCTATGGTGGTATTTTGAGCGCCGTGAAGCGGTGCGAAATCCCGCCAATTGCGTGATCGGATATTCTAATGCCGAAGGCACTTCTCAACATGAAGCGGTAAAAAGCGACCGGGCTTTTCGAGTCAGGTCAGGGGTAAAACAAAAACGCCCAACTGCGCTTTTAAAAATAAAAGCTTCGTTGGGCGAATGCGGTCCGGACGGGATTCGAACCCGCGACCTCCTGCGTGACAGGCAGGCATTCTAACCAGCTGAACTACCGGACCAGCGGCTGACTTCTTTCGAAGCGACAGCAAAAGTAGTGTCTAATTTTTTTATCTGCAACCTTTTGCTCAAAAAAGTTCAAAAAAAGAATGGGGGTCCTATTATATCCCCGAGGTTTCTTACCTTAGACCTCTCAAATGAAATCGTATGGTTTTTTTAGAGTTCGAAAAGCCTTTGGAAAGTCTCTACCAACAGTTGGAAAAAATTCAGCAGGTAGGGGAGAGCGGAGATCTGGATGTGTCTGAAATGACAAAGGAGCTGGAGAATAAGATCCGCTCGGTGAGAAAGGATATTTATTCTGATCTATCGGGCTGGCAGCGGGTACAACTGAGCCGACATCCGGAGCGTCCCTACACTTACTACTACATCAATAATATGTGCCGCAAGTTCGTAGAACTGCACGGTGATCGCTACTTTGGTGATGATAAGGCGATAGTGGGTGGTATCGGCAATGTGGATGGTCAGTCCATGGTCATTATTGGACATCAAAAGGGCGTCAACACTAAATTGCGTCAGTATCGCAACTTTGGTATGGCAAGTCCGGAAGGCTACAGGAAAGCACTCCGCCTGATGAAGCTGGCGGAACGGTTTCAGTATCCCGTCGTCTGTCTGATTGATACGCCGGGCGCCTATCCGGGGATTGAGGCGGAAGAGCGCGGTCAGGCTGAGGCCATAGCGCGCAATTTGATAGAAATGGTGCAGCTCAAAACGCCCATCGTTTGTTACGTCATCGGCGAAGGAGCGAGTGGAGGCGCGATTGGTCTGGGTATGGGCGATAAGGTGTTTATGCTCGAAAATACCTGGTATTCGGTGATCTCACCGGAGTCCTGTTCGTCTATTTTATGGCGGAGCTGGGATTATAAAGAACAAGCTGCAGAATCTCTCAAGCTCACCTCGGAACATATGCATGAATTCGGTCTGATTGATGGCATCATCAAAGAACCTTTGGGTGGAGCGCATTCCAATCCGGAAGAAATGTCGAAGGTGCTCAAGCGTCACCTCAAAAAGCAAGTGGCTCAACTCTTTGAAAAGGATGCCGAGGAGCGCATTGAAGAGCGCATTGCGAAATTTAGCCGAATGGGGCATGTGAAGAGAAAGCCACTCAAGGAAGAGGAATAAGGGAACTTTTATATCATTGTATTGCTGCGCGTAGGACTGGCAGTCGAAAGGTCTTCTGTTACCGGTCGAAAGGTGCTGTAGGCTCAGTGGGCCGGACTGACGGTGCAGCGCGAAGTCCTCGGATGGCATGCGCGCGGGCCGCGTGAGGGGTGGTAGGGGCCCGCCAACTGGCGGGGTCCCCAATTTTGGGGACCGATAGCCCCGAACGACCCGACCCCGCTCCGAGTTCGCCTACGGCGACTCGTGGGCGGGGGCACGCCCAAAAAAATATTATAGAAAAGGGAAAGAATATAAGATGTTTTTACTGCTGAGGCGATGTATTCTTGCTAAAATTGCGCAAGACTAAGGGCCGACTGAGGGGGAGATAGGTCTTTTGTCTGATGAGGGTGTGGACTTCGAAATGGCCACTGTGACCTACGCCGAAGAGATCCAGGGGCGAGTTTTCTGCGAATGCCCAAAGGGTGAGGGCGTCGACTTCCGATGAGAGGTACATGGTGGATGTGCTTTGAGTGTCTCTGAGGGCTGGCTGTCCGCGCTCAAGCGTGGGTATGAGGTGCTGCAAAATGGCGGGGCGATGAGTGAACCAGGGAGCGGTGCGGATGCGGTGGATATTGTGCTGGCGCCAATCATCCCAGGAGGTAAATCCCAAATGGCCTGAGCTCCGACGGGCGGAAAATTCCTGAATGACGTGCAGGCGCAGGGGATGAGCGGAGGGGTAAAAATTGGTTTCCATGTCGATGATCTGGCCCACCTGACGTTGGGGGCCAGTTGGGTTTTCCCGAAGATGACGGTATTGGAGATCTAACCCGAGCGATTGATTGTCAAGGGATTGGAAATAGGTCGTGGTTTGGATGAGGTTTTCTACGGTTTGGGTCGAGTGATGCAAGACCAGCCATGAGTTGCGCTTTGCTGTCTGAGGGGGAAGCGTTTTTTTCTGTTGTCGCAATCCACATTGAACGAGGATGTCGAGCTGCTGAAGAACTGTGAAATGATCGAGGCGGAGGAGCGCCTGTGCGGCGATGAGGCACTGGCTGATGCGCTCCAGCCAGTAGGGTTCGCTCTCGGCCGATAGTTCCCTATGGACGAGACGCATTTGGCGAGCGATATTGCCATTGCCACAGTCTACTTGTTGTTCCGCCATATTCAGGAGGGGCGTGGCATCTGTTAATAGTTCTTGTAATCCTCTGTGAAATAGGTCGTTCCACCGCTGGAGAAAGAGTTTAGCTCCAGTTTGCATCTGCGCGATTTTGTCCGGGGTAATATAGTCAGTGAGTTTCATCAGCCCTGTATCGGTGATACGGCGACTTGATCCCGTCGCAAAATCTCCAACTGGATCAGGGCTTCTTTGGACGCGAGTTGTTCTGCACTTTTAATGCTAAAATCGGTTGCTGTTCCCACCTTTTTGTCATTGACAATAACCGCAATATAGAAGCAATCTCTGCGATTGCGTTTGAAGCGGCGCAGGACGCGGTATTGGATGGAATGGTTGTGTTTTTGGACCCATTCGAGCAACTTACTTTTAAAGTTGTCGTCCCAGTGTTCGAGTTTATCAATATCGAGATATTCTTTCAAAAGAGCTTCAGTAATAAAGCGATGGGTAAAAGCGTAGCCTTTTTCTAAATATATTGCTCCGATGAGAGCTTCTAAGGCATTGCCAAGCATGGAATTGCTGATGTCGGTGGCGTTGAGTTCGGTCAAAAAAGCATCGAGGCCCATATTTCGCGCGACGTAGTTGAGTGTTTTTCGCTTGACAATTTTTGCTCTCATCTTGGTGAGAAAGCCCTCGTTTTTACTGGGGTATTTTTTGAAAAGATACTCGGCGACAATGGTGCTGAGGATGGAATCGCCGAGATATTCCAGGCGCTCATTGCTTTGCAATTGAGGGTAGTCCAAATTTTGATTGGATCGATGAAAAAAAGCCAGCTTGAAGAGCTGCAGATTTTTGGGTGTAAAACCAATGAGATTTCTCAATCGGGTGGTAAACGCCCGCTCCTCAGAGAAAAACCGATTGTAGAACCGCCTGAACAGGATCATTTACGATATGTATTTCTTAATGATAACTGAGGAATTGTGACCGCCAAAACCAAAAGTATTGCTCAGCACCGAGGTGATGGTTTTCTCTTGGGGTTGATTGAGCGTAAGGTTAATTCTGGAATCAATATCGGGATCATGTGTGTGGTGATTAATGGTAGGGGGGACAAATCCACCTTGAATTGCTGCAATGCCCGCTGCCGTTTCTATTGCGCCGGCTGCACCTAGCAGGTGTCCCATCATGGACTTGGTAGAGCTGACATTGAGTTGATAGGCGTGATCTCCGAATACCTTTTGAATGGCTTTGATCTCAGCGATATCGCCCAGAGGAGTTGAGGTACCGTGTACATTAATATAATCGATGTCCTCGGCATTCATCTTAGCGTCTTCCAATGCAAGTCTCATGACATTAATGGCTCCGAGTCCTTCGGGATGAGGGGCTGTCATATGGTAGGCATCCGCTGTCATTCCTCCTCCCATTATTTCGGCCAGGATATTCGCTCCTCTGGCTTTTGCGTGTTCCAGAGATTCGAGGATTAGCGTGGCGGATCCCTCTCCGAGGACGAAGCCATCTCTGTCTTTGTCAAAGGGTCGACTGGCTGTTTTTGGATCGTCATTTCTTTGAGAAAGGGCTTTCATAGAGCTAAACCCACCAATCCCGGTTTTCGTGATGGCCGCCTCTGATCCTCCGGCCACGATAATATCCGCCTTCCCGAGACGTATGTAGTCGGTGGCATTGACGAGTGCATGAGATGAAGAGGCACAAGCAGATACGGTACAGTAATTAATCCCGCGGAAGCCGTATTTAATAGAAATATGCCCCGGGGCAATGTCCGGAATCATTTTTGGAATCATAAAAGGGCTGAACCGAATGGTATCCTTGCCGGCATTGCTTTCAATTTCATCCTGCAGAGACTTGAGGCCACCGATGCCGGAACCCCAGATGACGCCGATTCGATCTTTGTCGTTTTTGTCGAGGTCTAAACCAGAGTGCTCAATGGCCTCCTGGGTAGAACAAAGGGCGTATTGAGAAAAGGCATCCAGGCGTCGAATTTCTTTGCGATCCAGGTAATCTTCTGCGTTGAAATTCTTGAGTTCACACGCAAATTGAGTTTTGAAAGAAGAGGCGTCAAAGTAACTTATAGCAGCAGCGCCACTCGTTCCTTTTTGAAGTCCTTCAACAAAACTTTTGTAATCATTGCCCAAAGGGCTGAGAACGCCGATACCAGTAACAACAACTCTGTTCATATGATATAACTTTGTTGGACTAAGATATAAAAATTATGGCAACACCAAGATCGTCGAAGGTAAACTATTGAAGCATTGTAGAAGTTCCCGCTTCAGTTTTTTCGGTAAAAAGTCGGAACAGGGGGGATAGAGAAAGGGCAAAGGTTGATAAGAACCTCTGCCCTTTGATGATTTACGACTTCGCATTTTCCAGATAGGAGATCGCATCTCCTACGGTTTGAATTTCTTCAGCTTGTTCATCCGGGATAGAGAGGTCGAATTCCTTCTCAAATTCCATAATTAGTTCAACGGTATCTAATGAATCCGCTCCTAAATCATTGGTAAAACTCGCTTCATTTGTGATTTGTGAAGCATCAACTCCGAGTTTCTCGACAATGATAGCGTTTACTTTTTCTGCAACTTCAGACATTATATTATTGTTTTAGTTCGATGCAAAAATAAACTTTTCGTTGTTTAATCGAGGAATAATAAGGCTTATTTTCGCTTTGACTCAAAAAAGATGATTTCAAAGGGCCCGATAAATACAGTATAGATGAGGGTATGGGCGAGGGGAGGTCTTGATTTTGCCACGAAAATTTCTTCGGCTCAAGGGTATTACTTCATCGGAAATTAATAGCTAAGTTGAGATCATTCATCCCTGAAGTCTTATATTTGTTCTTTAAGACCAACAATATGAAAAGAATCGAATACCACAATACCAAGACACTAGCTACTCTGGGTCCGGCCTCCAGTTCAAAAGAAATGATGACGCGATTGGTGTTAGCGGGTGTAGATGTGTTTCGGATCAATTTCTCCCACGGAAAGCACGAGGACGCAAAAGTGCAGATTGACCGCATTTACGAAGTAAGCCAGGAGACGGGGCAGCATATCGGCATATTGGCGGATTTGCAGGGTCCAAAACTCAGGGTAGGAGAGATGGAAAACAACGGAGTTCATTTGGAGCCCGGTGATGAAATCACCTTTGTCAGCGAACCTTGTCTCGGGACGAAGCGTCGGGCGTATATGAGTTACGAGCAATTTGCAGAGGACGTCAATGTCGGCGAGCGAGTGTTATTGGACGATGGCAAACTCATTTTCGAGGTGTTGGAAACCAATGGGGAAGACGAAGTGAAATTGAAAGTAATATACGGAGGAGTGCTTTCGTCTAATAAAGGCGTAAACCTGCCTGATACGGATATCTCTTTGCCCTGTCTGACGGAGAAGGACCTGGCCGATTTAGATTTTATTCTCACGCAAAGAGTCCATTGGATTGCACTGTCTTTTGTTCGCTCTGCTGCGGATATTGAGGCCTTGCGCGAGCGTTTGATAGAAAACAGCTATTCTGCCAAGATTATTGCTAAAATCGAAAAGCCGGATGCCGTCTCCAACATTGATGAAATTATAGAAGTGACAGATGGCATTATGATTGCCCGAGGAGATTTGGGGGTAGAAGTGCCCATGGAGAAATTGCCGGCGATTCAGAAAACCATTATTAAAAAGTGCATCCAAAAAGGCAAACCTGTTGTCGTCGCTACACAGATGATGGAATCCATGATCGAAAACCCCAGCCCAACGCGAGCAGAAGTTACAGACGTAGCCAATGCCGTATTGGACGGTGCGGATGCGGTGATGTTATCCGGGGAGACTTCGATTGGAAAGCACCCTGACCTAGTGGTGGAAGCCATGAATAAGATTATCAATGAAGCCGAAAACAATTACGGGTTAGAGGCTATGCGGCCCAAGCCCGATATTTCTTCTCCGACTTACTATTCGGATACCGTTTGCATCACAGCAGCACAAATGGCGGAGTATATTGATGCTCGCGCTATTTTAGGTATGACAGTGAGTGGATATACAGCTTTCAAGGTCTCGAGCTACCGCCCGAATTGCGACATTTTTATTTTCTCTCCCAATCAGCATATCTTAGCCACTCTAAATTTGGTTTGGGGCGTGCGTTGTTTTTATTACGGTCGCTTTACCACGACGGACGAGACGCATGAAGATGTGATAAAAATCCTCAAGGAGAACCATCGTATTATTCCCGGAGATGTGGTAGTCAACACGGGCTCAATGCCCATACAGGACAGGGGGAGGACCAATATGATGAAGATTACTCAGGTGAAGTAAATACTAAACGAACATCGCTTCAGGTTAAGTAAGCATCTGTTGTAGAGCGATAAAAGCAATATTTATGAAAATCATTATACCCATGGCAGGTCGGGGGTCTCGACTACGCCCCCATACTTTGACCATCCCCAAGCCTCTGGTGCCCATCGCGGGCAAACCCATAGTTCAGCGCCTGGTCGAGAGCTTGATCCAAAACTTGTCTGAGCCCGTGGAAGAAATTGCCTATATTATTGGCGATTTCGGCGAAGATATTGAGCAGCAGTTGGTAGCTATTGCAGAAAGTCAGGGAGCCAAAGGTTCTATTTATTATCAGAATGAACCCCTGGGACCCGCACACGCCATTCATTGCGCAGCTGAAAGTATTGAAGGGAAATGCATCATTGCATTTTCCGACACATTATTCCAGGCTACATTTGATTTTGATTTGGAGCAGGAGGGAGTGATTTGGACACAAAAGGTGGAAGATCCCTCGGCATTTGGGGTGGTGACGGTAGATGGAGACAAAATAATAACGGGCTTTGTCGAAAAGCCGAAACAGGCGGTTTCAGATTTGGCGATTGTGGGCATATATTACTTCCGCGATGGCGATCGCTTGCGGGCGGAATTGAAACATTTGATCGATAAGAATATTCGGGAAAAGGGAGAATTTCAAATCACAACGGTCTTGGAACGCATGCGGGCGGCCGGTGCTCAATTTAGTGTCGATACCGTTGAAGAATGGATGGATTGCGGAAACAAAGAAGCGATTATCGACACCAATCGAAAGATTTTAATAGCTGAGAAAAATCAAAATCTGGAGGAGCTATCTGCGACCATAATCAACAGTACGATAATCCCCCCATGTTATATCGGGAATCACGTGACGATTCGAAACTCTGTCATCGGCCCGCACGTTTCTATCGGAGACCATTGTATATTGAAACATACCGTGGTTCAAAATTCGGTCATTCAAACCCGCTCGGAGATACAATACGCCGTATTCGAGAATTCTATGATTGGTAATAACGCGTATTATAAAGGTACACCCAAGACCGTGAGTTTGGGAGATTTTTCACAATTGGCGGACTAAATTATGAAAGCACTTATCATCTGTTTCCTTTTCGGTATTACGCCACTTATGGCTCAACTTGACGGTGTGTCTGAGGAGCAATTACAAATGGAATCACTTTATATAGAAGCTCTGGGACATGCAATGGTAGAGGAATACGAGGAGGCTCTTTCAAAAATGAAAAAGTTTTCATCCAAGCAGCCTACCGAATTTGCTCCTTTTTATCAGATGGCAAAGTGGTACTTGCGCACTGATAATATCTCAGAGGCATTGATACAAATAGAAAAGGCTCGGACTCTGGAACCCGAACAGCCCGAAATCTTGCGATTAAAAATGAAGCTACTGAGGGAAAATAATCAAGTGGAGGAGGCAGCGGAGGTAGCCAAGGAACTCTGGCAGCTCACTCCTGCTTCTGCATCTGCAGCGCTCCTGCCTGCAAAATTATACATTGAAGCAGGCAATCCCTATGGAGCAGATGAGTGGCTGGCCAAAATGGAGGAGGACATGCCTGTCAACGGACTTGCGCTGGCCGAGATTATTGAGTTTCGGGTGATGACAGCCCTTTCCGTTCGGGATTTTGAACTGGCAGAGGAAAAAGTGATGCTCTTGTTAGATCAGCGACCAGATCATTTAAAATACTTGCATCTACTCGCTCGCAGCTATCGCGCTCAAGAGAAAAGAGAAAAGGAAATAGAAGTATTGAAAAAAGTTCGTGAATTCCATCCCGATGAGTGGAAAGCTCAGGTGCGCTTAGCGCATTTACGGGCAGATGGAGATGTAGTTGCTTATTTGGACAACATAACAGCCTTATTGAACAAGATAGATATTCCGGTAGAAGATCGCACTTCGATTCTCACAGAAGAGTTGAAAGACTATTCATTGGAGCGCCGTAAGGAACGAGCCGCCCTTTATCAGGCGGCTCGGCAACTCTATGAAAATGCATCGGAGTCGGCAACGGCTCGAGCTCTATTTATTGAGGCTGCTAACTATCACGGGCAGTGGAAAGAGGTTTTGGATATTATTTTTGAAGAATTAGAGGCGGAGAGATCTGCGACCTCGGCGGATACCTGGTTGCGCTATATGGAAATGTTGTCTCAGGCTCAGCATTACGAGGCGAGTATTACCGCCGGAGAACAGGTCTTACTCGAATATCCCAACAGCGGGGAAGTCTATGTAGCAATGGCTTACGCTTATTTCAAATTGGGCGAGCCCGACGAATCGGATTATTATTTGCAATCCGGGGGGCGTCTGATCCGAGGCAGTGACTTTTTGAAGGAGAGGGCTGCGGTGATAGAAGGATTATTGGCGATGCAAAGAGACCCTGAAATCTCCTGGGAAGAGTCAAGTGGTGGTGCCTTAAGTTCAGCCTCAACGGCGGATCCACTCAACCTACTATTATTTCTTGAAAATTCCGATGCGGATCGCATGGATTTCTTGGAAGAAGTGACTCAACTCAAAACAGAAGAGCGCTTCACCTATCTATTATCTCTGGTAAAGGCCTGGGCGTATTATCGTCTCGATGAAAAAGATAGCGCACTCGAGGAGCTGAAAGCATGTATGGATCAGGGCTGTTATACACATCCCAGCACCTATGTGTTGCAGTATAAGATAGCTAAAGATCTG
Source organism: Saprospiraceae bacterium (assembly GCA_041685645.1). GTDB lineage: Bacteria > Bacteroidota > Bacteroidia > Chitinophagales > Saprospiraceae > JAWLFI01. The sequence continues at coordinate 9,675 of JAWLFI010000079.1, forward strand.
GGACAGGAAGAAAAAGCAGCTGAAATACAGACGCAAATTGAGGAGATGGGCGTTCAATGGAAGCAATAACATCAGCATGCCAATGAACCTTTTATCTTTCTTTCAGCGTATCTTCCTTTCCTTTGGAGTGCCCTATTTAATAGGGATGGCTATTGTTTCAATTCTCGCTCTGAGTGCCTGCGGCAGTAGTCGACTCCCCGATAAGGTTGAGGGCGAGATGGAGGAAGGAACGGCGCTCAAGCGACTTTTGATGGAGCCCGAATTCCCTTCGAATACCATTAGTTACAGTGGGCGATTAAAACTGAACAGCTCAGACATCAATGCTTCGGGCACTTTTCAGTTGTTTATGGAGAATGAAAAAGTGTGCTGGTTGCGCTTGAGTAAATTTGGCTTTGAGATCGGTCGGGCTCGCATTACCCCGGACTCCATCATTGCCATCAATAAATTGCAAAATACCTACATCCAATCTGCAATTGAAGATTTATCTGACATTATTGGCAGTGATCTGAGTTTCCGGGAGATTCAGCATCTCGTTTGGGGAATACCCATGAGGATCGATCGCAATGATAAAATTCGGCCAAAAGGCGAAAATATAGAAGTGGTTTCAGACCCCAAATCCATCCAGCTTCAATACGCCTACCTCCTTCGCCCCCCGCTAGATTTGCTCAAAGCGGAAATGTACAGAGAGGATCCAAAAATGAGCGGACCGCAAGAACTCAAGGTGGATCAAAGTGATTTTCATAAAATTACAGATGTGAATAATTTTCCATATCTTCGCCAATACAGCTTTTCATCTCCTCTGGATCAACTGGAGATCGAGCTGAATATATCAACGGTAGAATTGGATGAGTCAAAAAATACTGACATACGGATTCCTGCTCATTACACTCCTTATTAGCAGCTCGCTATGCGCTCAAACGCCAGAGGAGTTGGAAAAGGAGCGCGCGCAATTGAATCAACAAATACAAACGACGCAAGACCTGCTTCGCAAGACTGATGGCAGTAAAAAGGAGAGCTTAAGTGCATTGGAAACATTACAGGCCCAGATGCGCAGTCGTCGGCAGTTGGTGGAAAACTACAGGCGCGATTTAGATCTCAGCAAAGAAAAAGTGAAGCGATTAGATGACTCTATTGCCTATCTGGAATCTGTACTCACTGAAAAGACCGAGGCTTATTTTGCGACTTTGCGCAAGATGTACCGTTGGAAAAAACAACAGCCTTCCTGGATGTACTATATTTCCGCCCAGGGAGCGAATGAACTTTTTCGCCGTTGGATTTACCTCAATCAACTAGAAGCCTGGCAAGACACTCAGCGCCAGACCATTTTATCTCTGAAGGAGTCCGTAGAATCAAGCCGGGAAGAAGTAGAAGCAGAGCGTCGACGCCGCGCAGAGCAACTCCAACGCGAAGAACAAAATGCGAAGGCTTTATCTCGCGACCTCGGGGAGGAACAGCGGCTATTGGATCAGCTCAAACAAAAGGAACAGGAGCTCCGCCGACAATTAGATAAACAAATGGCCGACCGAAGAGCGCTGGACAAAGCCATTAGCTCTGCCATTGAAAAAGGTCGAAAAGACGAATCTGAAGAGGATGAGCCGGCTTTTGCCAGTACGCCACAAGGCAAAGCCATTTCCGGAGCTTTTGCCGAAAACAAAGGGGCATTGCCCTGGCCGGTGGAGCGGGGCGTAGTTACTCGAAAATTTGGAAAACAAAGGCATGCCAGCTTGCCAAATATTGAAATACAGAATAACGGCATCGATATCAGTACGGAAAAATCGGCAAATGTTCGCGCAATATTCGATGGTACTGTGGTGGGAACAGCGGAAGTACCCGGCTATCATAATATGGTTATCCTTCGCCATGGAAAATTCTTTACCGTTTATTCCCGGCT
>JAWLFI010000262.1:0-2789 GCA_041685645.1 Saprospiraceae bacterium
AAATCCATAATCCACAAGCCTAAACCTCCAAAAATGATAAGACTGATTAAGGCGATTTTTGTAATGCGATTCACCGCTAAGTGCATATTTGTTTTTTGCTATTATTTCTGTCAGTTACAGCCCATAGGAATAAGCCTGGGCCAAAGTAAGGAAATGTGTAGGATTTTTTGTATATTGACTGAACATTAAAACAGATTCAAATGAAACATTTACAAATTATTTTTTTCTCAGTAGCTTTACTTCTAGGGACATGGGGCAGTTTACAATCGCAAGCGGAATTGAGGATTAGTATAGGAACCAATGCCAGCAGTTATCCCGGTGGATTGAGGGATGTAGATTTTTCCAGTAAAGCCGGATATCAATTTGGAGCTGATCTCCAGATCGGTGGTCGGGTATATTTCCAGACTGGTTTGCATTTCGAGTCTACGAGAAATAGGGTTGAGTTTGAGCCTACGGGGATTTCCCTTCGGGACATTGAAGTTACTCGCCTTCGCGTTCCCGCTTATGTGGGTTATCGATTGTTTCCCTATGGTAATCTAATCAACATTCGGTTATTTGCCGGCCCCAACGCCTCTATACTCATCAATCGCTCCTTAGACCAGAGTTTGAATTTAGATGACGACGACTTCAACTCAATCCTCTACGGATTTAATACGGGTGTGGGAGCTGACTTCGGCTTCTTGTTTTTAGACCTGGGGTATATGTTTGGACTCAACGATGTCTTTGAAAACAACAACAGCAATTCCAGCAACAACTTGTTTTTCGCCAATGTCGGCTTGCGACTGAAATTTTAGGACATACAAAGATTTCAGAAGTTGTGGTGAAAAAAAATGAATTGAAGGCAGCGTTTTGGTCTGGCTCTGCGTATCTGTTTATACATAGGATATCGTAATGAAGATTCCGTGGTTCAGGCACTATAAATCATGAGTATTACAATTGTCAATCCATATACAGACGCCAAAGTCATACAGGCTTGTCGGGCAAAAGAGCGATGGGCCCAAAAAGAGATCTATGAGCACTACTATCCCAAAATGTTTGGTACGAGTCTAAGATATAGCAAAAACCGCGATCAAGCTCAGGACATTCTGCACGAATCTTTCATCAAAGTTTTTAACAGTTTTAAAGATTTCAGTTCCGAAAGTAATTTAGAGGCCTGGATACGCAGGATTGTCATTAACACGGCCATCGATCACTTCAGGCGCAATAAAGTAAGACGAACGGAAGACTTGAATGGGGTGCCTCAAATGAGGACGCCTCAGCCGGGCGCGGAAAGCCAGGCGACAGAACAGGAAATTTTAGCTTGTATTCAAGCTTTGTCTCCTCAATTAAGAACGGTATTTAATTTATACGTCATAGAAGGTTATAGTCATAACGAAGTAGCTCAATTGTTAGGGGTGAAAGCATCTACTTCGCGATCGACCTTAGTCAAAGCTCGCGCACAATTAAGGCAAATGCTAGCTCAAAAAGGGATCTATCATGAGTAAATTATCTATTGATCAAATCATAAAAAAGGCATTGCGCGCCATAGAGCAAAGGGAAGCTGCCAATAACCCTCCCCCTTTTGATTCTATGTCAGATCGACTGGATCAAGAAGCCTTCGATGGTTTTGTCAAGGACGAAATGGAGTCCATGCAGCCCCTAAACCCGAACGCATGGGAGGAATTTGAGGATGAGCACGCCGAGAAGATAGGACTTGAGCATCCGATAGATCGATTCGCCGCGCAACAGGTGGGATCAAATCCCGGATCGCAGCGCGCAGAGGGATGGTCAACCGTATCCGCTGAATTGAGTCGACAAGCCGCCAATGAAAGAAAAGTACTCATCGGCAAAGGAGTGGAACTCACCCTTATGCTTCTCATTTTATGGTGGGCGCTGGGACAGTTCTCTATCCGGGAAAGACCAGAAAACGCAGTGGTTTCTGATTCCACGGTGAAGGCTAATCCCACTTCGACTATTCAAAAGGAAAAGGCCATGCAATCCAATTTTGAGGATAGCGACATGAGAAACTCAAGAACTCAACCTTTGGTGTCCTCCTCCCCTGACACACCAACTCATTCTCATTCCAACAATGGATTGGCAGCAGCAAGTCATGGTCCGGAGAACACAAATGAAAACAAAAATACTCCCGGCAACAACACTTACGATCTCCCCTCAGAGCGCATTGCAGCCAGAAAACTCAGAAGCTCTCGCCAGAGCGAATCAAGAGAAAGTCAGGATGAAGTGAAAAAAGCCGGAAATCGGCTATCGATCTCTGTGCCGGACAAGGTTTCAAAGCACAATAATTTGTCAATTTCAGACGAAATAGTCATCAACAGTTCTGGAGAGTCAGAGCGCAACAGTCTATTTGAAACTTCCGAATGGCAAAAAGCTGTGGCTGTCCCTTTGCTCGCATTTAGTTTTTCTTTTCCCGACTTTAACCTTCCGGCGAAGCATCTCCTGCCTGCCCAAATTCGAGACACCTACAAAAAGACATTTATTCCATCGATACGACCAAGGCTAAATAAAAAAGAAGAAATCGAAAAGACGCACTCTATCGCTTTGAGCAGTGGTTGGCAGATCAATCAAATTACCACTGAAACTGATCCCCTCTACCCCATTCCGGCGACGACTTCATTTTCAAACAATATGACACTAGGCCTGGAGTGGGAAGAGCGCAGTGGAAATAATGCCTTTGGACTTTCGGCTAATTATCAACGCTGGGATTATGAAGCACCGAGATTTGAAGAATTGTATCAAAGCAATTCCGGTGAAGATTTACAATATATCACACTGGAAGCCATGACCTTTGA
>JAWLFI010000263.1:0-2777 GCA_041685645.1 Saprospiraceae bacterium
ATGTTTTAGTTCTGGGAGAAAAACAACTCTGGAATCCGCTTTTTTTATATATTTGTGCATCTAAACACATCGCTTATGTCAGAGCAGGAAGTACAAAACAAGCAAGAAGAGTCAACGGGGAAATACTGGCTTCTTTTCTTAATTACCACCGCCATATTAATCTTTATGATGATCTACGTCAATGAATGGTTTTGGGTAGCACTCCCCTTTTCCCTAACTTTCTTGGTAAAGGCACTGCGCGTCATCTAATAGCTGCTCGTTGTAAAGGCGATAATCAATGGGGGGCTGAATTTAAATCAGCCTTCTTTGGGTTAAAACCATTCCTGCGAAATGCCTACGACTTTCCATGAGCCTGGATTACCTGCTTCAATTGTGGAGCGGATACCACGCCACTCTGTCGCCACAAAACCTTCCCCTCCTGAAAGAGCATTATAGTGGGTACCCCACGCACTTGATATTTTTGCGCTAAGCCCTGATTTTTATCTACGTCGATTTTCACAATCCGAACATCATTACCCAATTCTTCCTTTAACTCTTTTAAAATGGGAGTCATCATCTTGCAAGGTCCACACCAGGTGGCGTGAAAATCAACCAATACCTTTTTCTGTCCCTTTATCAAATCGTTGAAACTCAGTTTTTTTGCCGTTTTCATAGTTGCTTTTTTGTTAGTACGACAAAGTTCGGGAATGCTTACAGCGCGCACAGTGACAAAAGGCACAATGGCTGGTAAGTCGCGCCGGAGATATTGCTTTCAAGGAATCCGAAAGTATTTCGCCCCTCTTTTTGCAACTGTGTTGCATTTAACTTACTTTTGCGCATTCTTCGATAAAAATGTATTTTGAGCCTTTAGCTGGTTTTTATGATAGAGATTTTATTTGCAAGTTTAACCCTCTCAGTGGTTCATGCCCTGATTCCCAACCATTGGATTCCCCTGATTACCATATCAAAGGCAGAATCCTGGACGCTCCGGGAATCACTGAGTGTTACCGCTCTCACCGGGATCGCTCACAGCATGGGCACCATAGCCATTGGCGTCGCTCTGGGGTATGTGGGCATACAACTCTCCCAGCAATTCGAGTTATTTGCCGAATTAATCGCACCCCTCATTCTCATCATCATCGGCTTGGTCTATCTAACACTTAACGCGCCTCACCAACACGATCACGTCCCGAAAAACATCGATAAAAGAAAAAGTAAAGCAGCCATAATATTTGCATTAACCCTATCGATGTTCTTGAGTCCCTGCCTCGAAATGGAAAGCTATTTTTTAGTAGCAGCCAAGGAAGGTTGGGCTGGGATCACATTGGTTTCTGTAGTGTTTTTACTCGCCACTACCACTGTTATGTTATTTCTCGTCTTCATTGGCTTTCGATCCTTAGATCGATTCAATTGGGGGTTTTTGGAAGAAAATGAGAAGAAAATATCCGGAATCGTTTTACTTATCATTGGAATTTTGACTTTGCTACTACAAGATCAACACTTCCACTTTCACTAAACTGAATCTATGCCCCTACCCTACATACAACAACGCAGCAGACGCATCGTCATCGGTGCCCTGGCGTTTGTATTGATTCTGGGCGCTGTAGCCCTTGGAGTTGCAGAGAATTATCTGCTTGTAGGGTATATTATTACTTATTTCATCGTGGGGCATTTTGTCATATTCAAAGCGGGCGAGCACATCCTGCGCGGACAAGTTTTCGACGAATACAGTTTAATGACCCTCGCCACTCTAGCAGCCTTTATCATTGGGGAGTATCCGGAAGCCATCACAGTTATGCTTTTCTATGAATTGGGAGAGTACCTGCAGCACCGGGCAGTTCATAATGCAGAATCGAAAATTAGGCACCTATTGGATCAGCGGCCTCGCCGCACACGAGTTAAAGTGGGCAACAGCTTTGAAATGCAGCCTTCTGAGCAAGTAGAGATCGGAGCAACTATCCAGGTGCACAGAGGCGAACGCTTATCCCACGATGGAACCTTGCAATCCGAGTACGCCAGCTTAAATACTGCAGACATCACAGGCGAAAGTGAGCTACGGCACTTTGAGACCGGCGAAAACCTTCTCTCAGGATATATCAATGAAGGACCGCCAATAGAAGTCCGGGTGAGCGAAGATTTTTCGGACAGCACATTTTCCCGCATGCTGCAATTGACCCGGGAAGCTCAATCGCAGAAGGCACCTACTGAATTGTTTTTCAGGAAATTTGCAAAAATATACACCCCGGTCGTAGCCCTTCTTGCCGCCCTGATTTTCATTATTCCCTATTTTGTTGTCGATGACTATGAATATCGCGATTGGTTGTATCGAGCAGCCGTCTTTCTCGTTATAAGTTGCCCCTGCGCACTGGTATTATCTATTCCGTTGACTTATTTTGCCGGCATCGGAGCGGCAAGTAGAAAAGGCATACTCATCAAGGGGGCTCAATTTATCGATCATTTGGCTCGTCCATCAGCCATGGGATTTGACAAGACGGGGACGCTCACCCGGGGACAACTCAATTTGTCCCATATCTCATTTTCATCACTCCCTTCCACTGAGCTTCTGACTTCTATCGCCACAGCAGTAGAACTCTCCCATCACCCTGCGAGTCAAGCCATTGTTAAAGGGTTAAAGATTGAGCAGACTCCGGGTAGTTTATCCCAGGTTGAAGAAATTCCCGGCATGGGCATACAAGGCCGGGGAGAACAGGGTCAGATTCGGGTCGGACGACCGGAGTGGGCAGACCCAAAACAGCAAGCCGAGAAAGGCCCGTTTACCGAAGTTGCTGTGAGCGCCA
>JAWLFI010000080.1:0-11483 GCA_041685645.1 Saprospiraceae bacterium
AAATATTCACTGATTCCCAAGTTCTTTCCGGGCGGCAAAAATATGTTAAGTACATATTAACAGTTTTTGGGGTCTTCTGAAACGGCTGACACAGGGAGGCCAGCGAAGACATATATCGTATTTAAATATAAATAATATTACTAATATAATGCGGGAACTTGCACCCTCTGTTGCTTTTTCTGTGATGCTTCGCAAGTCATACTTATATATCGTGTAATTTTACATATATAAATCAGAATAATAAATATGCTTTGGGGAACTGATTGCCCCTTATTCACATTTTACTAACAAGGATTACACAGTATTCCATAATTTATCCACAGTCTAATAAAAAAAACTGAGAGCAAAATTCAAGGGGATATATTACTTTTACATCTCAACCATCTGACAAAACTATCGAGAAGATAATTACATGAGCGAGTCGCAAAAGAAACTGGATAAATACAAAAATACTGGCCACATTAAGTCACTGAGGAAGGGCGATTCTGAAGGGGTGGTGCAGGGCAAAGTGCAACCGCAGGCCGTTCCCGTAGAGCAAATTGTGCTCGGCGCTTTATTAATAGATAAAGATGCCTTGACGATGGTGATGGATTATTTGAGTCCTGAGAGCTTCTATTTGCCTGCCCATCAGATGATTTACAAATCCATGATCACCTTATTTGAGCAGACCTTGCCGGTGGATTTACACACCGTTTACGAGGCCTTGAAAAAGTCAGGTGAGTTGGAGGTTTTGGAGTCCCCTCACTATTTAGTGGATTTGACCAATAAGGTTGCGTCGTCGGCAAATATTGAGTATCACGCCCGCATCATTGTTCAAAAACACATTCAACGGGAACTCATTCGAGTATCGACTGAGGTAATCAACAAGTCTTTCGACGAGACCCAAGACGTATTTGAGTTGCTCGACGAGGCTGAAACCGGACTTTTCAACATTACTCAGAATAATTTGAATCGCTCTTATGCCGCGATTAAGGATTTAGTGATTCAGGCGCGCAAGCAAATGGAGCAATTGGCAGAGGAAGGAGCAGATAACCTGGGAGTGCCCAGTGGATTTTCTGTTGTGGATCGAGTTACATCGGGCTGGCAAAAATCCGACCTTATTATCGTCGCGGCGCGACCGGGTATGGGAAAGACATCCTTTACTCTGGCTTTGGCCAAGAATGCCGCCATGGATCACAAACAGGGCGTTGCTGTGTTTTCTCTTGAGATGTCCAGCCTGCAGTTGACCAATAGATTGTTGTCGATGGATGCCGGCATTCCCTCCAATAAGATCAGGGACGCCAAGGACCTGTCGGATTCCGACTGGACGAAACTGAATCGCTCCATTGAGCGCCTGTCCGATTCGGATATTTTTATCGATGATACGCCATCCATCAATATTTTTGAATTGCGCGCGAAATGTAGGCGCTTGAAAATGCAGCACGATGTTCAGCTGATTATCATTGACTATTTGCAATTGATGAGTGGTGGAATGGATAATAAGAATGGGAATCGCGAACAGGAGATAAGTAAAATTTCCAGAGCCCTGAAAGCCATGGCCAAGGAGTTAGACGTTCCGGTGATTGCACTATCTCAATTGTCGCGTCAGGTGGAGAGCCGCCCGGACAAGCGACCCCAATTGTCTGACTTGAGGGAGTCGGGAGCGATTGAGCAAGATGCCGACATGGTAATTTTCTTGTATCGCGCCGATTACTACGAACAAGCTGAACCCGGTGAAGAAGAAAAGACAGAAATACACATAGCGAAGCATAGAAATGGTGCCACGGCCAATGTTCCGGTGCGATTCATCGGTCAGTACACTCGATTTGAAGAGTGGGAGGATACTGGATTTGGCGGATTTGGTCCCGATGCCATGGGCGGCGGTTCTGACTCTGTGATTACTGTAGCTTCCCGCATGAATGACGAAGACGATACCGATGCCCCATTCTAAAAAACCTTCTGAGACAGAGCGCCCTGAGGGCATGCGACTCAATAAATATGTCGCACATTGTGGTCTGTGCTCCCGGCGCAAGGCTGCCGAATGGGTCAAAGCGGGGAAAATTAAGGTCAACGGTGTGGTGCAGGATAACCCCGCGGTGTTGATTGGCGAAGACGACATTGTAGAATACAACGGAAAGCGCATTGAGCTGGAAGAAGAGCGCGTGTATTTGCTGATGAACAAGCCGAAAAATGTCATTACGACGAAGGATGATCCAGAGGGCAGAAAGACAGTGATGGACTTGGTACAGGGATGGACGGATGCACGCATTTTTCCGGTTGGTCGCCTCGATCGCAATACTACGGGACTTCTCCTACTTACCAATGACGGTGACTTAGCCAAAAAATTGACGCATCCTTCTCACGAAATTCAAAAAGTATACGAGGTCGAACTGCACACGGAAGTGGAGTTAGAAGACCTGAAGCGTTTGAGAGGGGGATTGATCCTGGATGATGGTCCGGCAGAGGTAGATGCCGCAAACTATATTGAACGTAAGCCCAAAACCTGGGTGAGTGTTCAATTGCACATTGGCCGAAACCGGATCGTGCGGCGAATGTTTGAGCATTTGGGCTATCGCGTCATTAAACTGGATCGCGTCATTTTGGCGGGCTTGACAAAAAAAGCGCTGGGCAGAGGCCGCATCAGACCTTTGCGCGAAGAAGAAATCAGAAGGTTGAAGCACTTCAGTTAATTTTGGCTCCCCTCTAGTGTCATTACCACTAAATCCGTTATAGACCAAGTCTTGATCTTTTTCCTCATATCTGCGTTGCTTCTCAGTCGCTTAGCTTCGGCTATGCTCCTACGTCGCGCCTTGACCTGAACAAAAATCTACTGCGACTTTTCCATACTTATTTAGTGGTAATGACACTAGCACTTTTAAACAGATTTTATTAGGACTATTCTTGTATTTTGATGTTCAAAATGCAGTGATGCCTTGATTAGAATCAAAATTAATTAGATACAGATACACGCAAATTAAATTTATTTTGTAATTTGGTGATAAACAATCAAACCAAACTGCAATTATGAAAGAGAAAATCGGAAAATTTGTGTTTAGCTTAGTACTAGTTATTTTCGGCCTGTTCCATTTTATGAATGCTAATGACATGGTCGGAATGGTGCCTGAATGGGTGCCCGGAGGCGTATTTTGGGTTTATGCTACAGGAGTATTCTTAGTCGCTGGTGGAGGAGCTATTATTATCGATCGGAAAGCGTCATTAGCGGCATTGTTACTATCCGTGTTACTATTGATCTTTGTGTTGACTATCCACTTGCCGGTTGTAGTGGCCGGAGGTGAAGCGGCGCAAGGGGCAATGCCCATGTTGCTAAAGGATTTATCTATGGCTGCTGCTGCCTTGTACATTTCAGCGCACGTCAGTGATTAAAAGGCCGGAGATCGATCCTTGAAACAAAAAAGGGAGTTCGAATTCGAACTCCCTTTTTTGTTTATTACATTTTCACATTTCTCAAAGCCGGGTTGGCATTTTTCTTGCGTTTTGATTCCGTCAGGAAAATTTTGCGCAATCTCAGACTGCCCGGCGTTACTTCCAAATACTCATCATCATTGAGATATTCCATATGCTCCTCCAGCGACATGCGTCGTGGGGGTGCTAATCTGGCCTTATCATCTGATCCCGAAGCTCTCATGTTCGTGAGTTTTTTGCCTTTCGTGACATTGACAACCAGATCGTTTTCTCTAATGTGCTCTCCAACCACCTGACCTTCATAGACCTCTTCTTGGGGGCCGACAAAGAAGGTTCCTCTGTCTTGTAATTTATCTAAAGCATAGGAGAGGACGGTTCCCGTCTCGTGCACTACGAGCGCTCCTTTATTTCGAGATGGAATATCTCCCTTCCAGGGGGCATACTCTGAAAATCGATGCGCCATGATGGCCTCGCCCCCAGAAAGATTCAGTACCTGAGTTCTCAGGCCGATGATCCCTCGTGAAGGAATTTCAAATTCGAGATGCATCATATCACCACGGGGCTCCATCACCTTCATTTCACCTTTTCGTTGGTTTACCACTTCAATGATTTTACCACTCTTTGCGTCAGGCAGGTCGACAATTAAGAGCTCCATGGGTTCGTGTTTCTTACCGTCGATTTCTTTAATAATCACGCGAGGATTTCCCACTTGCAACTCAAAACCTTCTCTTCTCATCGTTTCGATAAGTACGGAAAGGTGCATTACGCCCCGGCCATAAACGAGAATTTGATCGGGAGATTCCGTATCTTTTAATCGAAGGGCCAAATTCCTTTCAGTTTCCTTCTCTAATCGCTCACGGACTTGTCGCGAGGTGACAAACTTCCCTTCTTTACCAAAGAAAGGAGAATCGTTAATTGTAAAGAGCATGTTCATCGTAGGTTCATCGATCGATATTGTAGGCATGCCTTCGGGATGCTCCAAATCTGCGATGGTGTCTCCAATGTCAAATGCATCTATCCCCGTCAGGGCACAGAGGTCTCCGGCGGTTACTTGATCGACCTTTTTTCTGCCCAGGCCTTCAAATACGAAGAGCTCTTTGACGTTGGATTTCTTAATGGATCCATCTCGCTTGACGACGGCCACGCGCATACCATTTTTGATAATCCCCCGATTGACTCTACCAATGGCAATCCGGCCGACATAGCTCGAATAGTCGATGGTTGTAATTTGCAATTGCAAAGGTCCGTCCACTTCTTCTTTGGGAGCGGGAATGTGTTCTATGACCTGGTCGAGTAAGGGGAACACACTGTCTGTGGGTTCGTTGTGATCCAAACTCATCCATCCATTGATGGCCGATCCATAGACAGAAGGGAAATCTAATTGCTCTTCTGTGGCGTCGAGGTTAAACATCAGGTCAAAAACATCTTCGTGAACTTCATCCGGTCGACAGTTGTCTTTATCTACCTTATTGATGACGACAATGGGCTTTTTCCCCATTGAAAGGGCCTTTTGAAGCACGTATCGCGTTTGGGGCATAGGCCCTTCAAAGGCATCGACCAGCAAAAGTACTCCATCGGCCATATTGAGCACGCGCTCCACTTCTCCACCAAAGTCGGCGTGACCCGGTGTATCGATGATGTTAATTTTAACATCTTTGTATTTGATGGATACGTTCTTGGAGAAAATAGTAATGCCCCTTTCCTTTTCCTGATCATTGCTGTCGAGGATAAGTTCTTCAGATTCGGAATTGCCTTCCAGCGTTTTGGTCTGCTGAAGAATTTTATCGACCAGAGTTGTTTTTCCGTGATCGACGTGGGCGATAATAGCGATATTTCGTAATTGAGTCATATTGTTCGATTTAAAGGCGCAAAGGTAAGGGAATAAATGGATTGCGCGGGATTTTTTTCTCCTTCATAAGAAAGAGAGAAAGAATATAGTTTATTGTTTGTAATTCAGCGGTTTAGGGAGCCAGTCGTTGGGTGGACCACTCCTGGCCTTTTCTGGAAAATAGAATTCTATCGTGCAGGCGATTGGGTTGTCCTTGCCAAAACTCAACGCTTTGGGGCAGAATAATATATCCACCCCAATGTCTCGGGCGTTCGAGCGACTTTTTATCCCGGGCGGTCGATTCAATTTTTTTCATCGCTTGCTCCAAAAGGTGAACATTGGGAATGGGCTGACTTTGGGGAGAGGTGATAGCTCCAATTTGCGAGCCTTTAGGTCTCGATTGGAAATAGGCTGTAGATTCCTCCGGAGCAATTTTCTCAGCGATTCCCTGAAGTCGTATTTGACGTTCCATTTCAGGCCACCAAATCGTAGCTGCCACATGGGGATTCTCTTCAATTTCGCGACCTTTTTGACTCTGGTAATTGGTGAAAAACACAACTCCCGTATCCTTGATTTCTTTGGCGAGTACCAGGCGAACTGAAGGATGTCCATCTGCTGTTGATGTGGCCAGAGACATGGCGTTAGGTTCCATGACCGCATCATTGGCAATCGCTTCCTTAAACCACTGCTTCATCAGGCTCCAGGGATGATCATCCAATGGCTGTTTCAGTCGATCATTATTGTATTGTGCCCTTAAATATGATAAATCCATGCTCTTATTCATTGTGGCTTTTTCTCCATTCGTTGAAGCGGAATTTTAACTGGTAACTAAACCAATACATAATGGGAACAACTACTAGTGTCAAAAAGGTTGCGAAAGTGAGTCCGTAAATTACAGTTTTTGCCATGGGTCCCCAAAAAGCTGCATTATCTCCTCCAATATAAATCTGCGGATCAAAGGAGGAAACCAAAGTAAAAAAGTTGATATTCAGGCCCAGCGCAAGGGGCATGAGCCCAATAATAGTTGTAATTGCCGTTAACAATACCGGACGCAGACGGACTCTGCCCGCTTCAATAATAGCCTCTTTTACCTGAAGTAGGGGTAAACCATTATTCGGCAGCCCCAGTTGCAATCGCTTTCTTCGGATAGTGAGATTGATATAGTCTATTAGAACGATGGCATTATTCACTACAATGCCGGCCAGAGAAATAATTCCTACGCCGGTCATTACGATCACGACATTGTCTCCGGAGATAACCAGGCCAAGAAAGACGCCAATCGTGCTCAGTATGACAGAGCCCAGAATAATGAAAGGGGAAATGACCGAGTTGAATTGTGCCACTATGATGATAAAAATGAGAAAGACGACAATGAATAGAGCCCGACTTAAAAAGTCCGAAGTTTCTTTTTGATCCTCTTGTTCACCAGTAAAGCGATAAGTAAATCCCTGTGGCCAGTCGTACCTGCTCAATTCGTCCTGGAGTTCCGATATGATTTCATTCGCATTGTACCCATCGAGCACATTGGAGAATAATGTGATCATTCTCTGTTGATCTTTTCTCTTGATGGCAGAATAGGTCGAGCTGTATTCCACCTCGGCAACAGCAGAAATTGGTACTTGGGTGATTTGCCCGGAGGCGGGATCTCTAAATGTGACCCTCTGGTTCATTACATCTGTAATGTCTTCCCGGTATTTTTCCTTGAGGCGAATAAAAATAGGGTATTCGTCTTCTTCTAACTTGTAGGTAGAAACTTCTTTCCCAAAAACCGCCGTGCGTATGGCATTGCTAATGGCGAAAGTGGACAGCCCATAGCGCCGAGCTTCTGCGCGTTTAATCTTCACTTCCAATTCCGGCTTGCCCAATTTGACATCTGCCTTGAGTTCTTCAATACCCGGGATGTTAATGTCTTGAATATAACCGAGGACGTCCTGAGAAAGCTGAGTGAGCTGTTCTATATCGTCTCCTTGTATTTCCAGGTTGATGGGCTTGCCCGTGGGCGGCCCGTTTTGGTTTTGATCGACTACAATAGTTACCCCGGGAAATCCTTGCATGGCCTGGCGGAGTTCGTCCATAATTTTCACGGTACTCACCCCTCCGCGTTCTTCAAATTTAACAAACTCGACAGTGAGCCTTGCTTTATTAGGTGTCGATCCGGGTTCAGGCGGACCGGAAGGATCGGCTGTGTTTTCTCCAATTTGAACCAGAACGGAAGCGATGATATCTTCATATGGCTCCACCACTTTATTCACTTTGGCTTCAATGTCTTTGACCACCTCATTGGTTCGCTCAATATCGGTTCCCAGAGGAAGCTCAATAAAGGCATTGACGTAAACGGGGTCGGGGTTGGGAAAGAATTCGACTTTTGGCTGCCGAAGAATCACCAGACCAATGGCTACGACGAGCAGGAGGTTAGTCGCTCCAAATATGACGTAGGGTCTATAGCCTTTTAGAGCGAGCCGAACGAAATTGTCGTAAAAACTCTCTACGCGTGGAAGGAGCTGATATTGAAAATAAAATGCTCCGGGTCGGAAAAGGAAAAAGTTGATTAAGGTAATTATTGCTGCTATGCCAAGAGCATTTCTCAACCATTGAACCCCGGCAAAGTGAAAAACCCAGGCGAGAACCATAATGATTCCGGCGCCAATCAGGACATTCTTCCTTTTACGCATTCTCTTTGCGGGATCGTCGGCTATTTTGTCTTCCTTGATAAAGTTAGAAGTAAAGACGGGATTGATAACGAGAGCCACGAAAAGAGATGAGGTCAATACGACAATTAGTGTTATGGGCAAGAATTTCATAAACTCACCAGATACACCGGGCCAGAATAGCAGGGGAAAAAATGCCGCCAATGTCGTAGCTGTTGAAGCGATAATAGGCACGGCAACTTCACCGGCTCCATATTTGGAGGCCTCTCTGGCGGAGTATCCTTCTTGCAGGTATCGATAGATATTTTCAACGACGACAATGGCGTTATCTACAAGAAGTCCCAGAGCCAGAATAAGTGAAAACAATACGACGATATTCAGGGTGATGCCCATGAGATAAAGGGTCAATATACCCAGCAGCATAGACATCGGAATCGCTAGACCCACAAAACTGGCGTTGCGCAAGCCGAGGAAAAACAACAATACCAAAACCACCAAAATGACGCCGGAAATAATGCTGTTCTCCAGGTTTTGTACCTGATTTCGCGTGTTGACGGACTGGTCGTTAAAGATTTGCACATTGAGTTCTTCCGGAAATTCATTTGCTTGTGATTCGCGAATGATGTCTTTGATTAGGTCGGATGCTTCTAGTAAGTTTTCTCCCTGTCTCTTGATGACATCTAAAGACACCACCGGAAAACCATCTGAACGCGATATACTCGTCCGGTCTTTATAGCTAAAGGAAACGTCGGCGATATCGCGCAAATAAATGGGATTCTGGTTTTCACTTTTGACGATCACCCTTTCTAACTCTTCTGCATCTTCAAACTCTCCTACAACGCGTATGGCCCGACGAAATTTATCTTGTACGAGTTCTCCACCCGACATCGTTACATTTTCTGCATCGACTGCATTTTCTATGTCGGTAAAATTGAGCTCAAGACTCTGCATCTTGTAAGGATCGACATTGATTTTCATCTCCCGTTCTAAAGCCCCCTTGATCTCTGCGTCGGAAATTTGGGGTAAACGTTCCACCTCGTCCTCCAGATACTCCGCATATTCCTTTAGGGCATCCAGACTGAAATCCCCCGATAGATTTATGGTCATGATCGGGATTTCAGAGAGGTTGACGTCCAGAACGTTGGGCTCTTCCGTGACATCATTTGGGAATTCAACTTTCGCTTTATCCACGGCGTCTTTTACTTTGCGGATGGCATTTTCTATATCTATGTCGGATTCGAATTCTGCGACGATGACGGAAAAGTCCTGGATCGATGTGCTATTCAGTTGCTTCAAGTCAGAAATTGTCCCCAACTCTTTTTCCAGCGGACGGGTAATGAGATTCTCAATATCGACGGCAGAGTTTCCAAAATAAGGCGTGTTGACATAGACCGTGGGAAAACTGATTTCGGGAAACTGTTCCTTGGGCATATCCTGATAGGACTGGAAGCCAAACAGCAGGATCATAAGGGTAATGATGAAAATACTCGTACCATTATCTACAGCGAGTGAGGTGGGAAAAAATTCCCGCAATCCTTTTCGCTTATTGTCAGATGATGAAGCCATAAATTTGATTCTGTATCAGTTATGATAAAATGGTCAATTATTGAAGGGGTGAAAAAAGATCACCGTCTCGAAGATTTCTAGCTCCCTCAAGGAGCAAAAGCTGTCCCTCTTTCAGGCCTTTATCTACTACCGCCCGGCCTCTATAGACTTTTCCTACTTCGATGCTCTTCTTGACTGCCACGGCTTGGCCATCTTCTCGAATACCTTTAATGTAAACAAAGTCATTCCCACCAATTTCCTGCTGTACCATATTGATCGGCACCTGGATGGCATTCGGAACGCTATAATCGTTGATGAGAGCTGTAGCTAGCATGTTGGGACGAATCAGGCCGCGATCTCCGGGGCTGAGCCGGGCCTCAACGACAAATGTGCGGTTTCGGGGATTGATTCGGTTACCAATCCGGTTGACAAGGGCGAGTTTTTTCTCGTTGATGTTGGGGAAATCCAGAGCAATGGTGTCACCTAAATTGACCTTGCCCAAATAGTTTTCCGGCACTTCCATTTCAACCTTTAAATGGCGGTGGTCGATGATGATGGCAATCGGTAAACCCGGGGAGGCAAACTCTCCGGTTTTCAATCGAATCTCATCTACCACGCCGGATTTAGGCGCTCTTATTTTCGTTTTTTGAAGATTGACTTCCAGAGTTTCTAGCCGTTTTTCGAGATTTTCCTTATTGTTTTTCGCCTGCAGGAATTGTACCTCAGATCCGATTTCCCGATCCCAGAGACCTTTCTGTCGCTCATATAACTCTCTTACCAGAGAAAGTTGAGATTCAATCTCTTCTTTTTGAGCGATCAGGGACTCAGTATCAGTGGTAGCAATCACCTGACCTGCCTTTACATCTTGTCCCTCTTCTACATACAGCGCCGTAATGCGACCTCCAATCTCAGAGGTGGCAGAAACTTCGTCTTCAGACTGCACTGTTCCCTGCACTTCAACATAATGATTGAAGTCATATCTCACCAGGGTGTCCAGAGGTATGGTGGGCAACTTTTTAGTTCTCGTGGTGTCGAGCTCATTGATTTTCTTCTCGAGTGTGACGAGCTCACCTTCCAGCGTCTTTAATTCAGCTCGCTTTTCCTTTTGCAGGGATTGGAGTTCGGGTAAGGTGTTGGGCAAGTTTCCGGAGTCGGAGTCAGCCCCACAGGCAGCGATTAGACTGATGGAAATCAAGGTGATGAAAAGTCGTATCATGAGTTGTAATTTTATGGTATTCTTTTATATTTCTCCGATGGCTTTTTGTAGTTCAGCATAAGCGGAAAGCAAGTCGTACATGGCGTTAATGTGATTAGATTGGGCTTCGTAAAAGTCCATTTCTGCCTGCCTCGACTCCACGCTGCTTCCGATGCCCTCTTCGAACTTCACTTGTGTGGTAGTGTATATTTCCTCGGCTAAGTCCATGTTCTTTTTCGCATTGATGGCTTGCTGCTGAGCATTATTGTACTGAATGCGAGCATTTCTGACCTCCATCTGAATAGATCGCTCCAATTGATTAATCTCTTTGATGGTTTTTTCCTGCGTGATTTTAGCGCGCTGAATTTTGGCTCTTCGATTAAAACCATCGAATAGAGAAAAATTGAGATTGACCCCCACGATGGTTGCCGGCAACCAGTCTGTTTCCATTTCGTCGAATAAATCGTCGCGTTGCAAAGACTGAGAATGGCTGGCAAAACCATTTAATGTGGGGAGGTAACCGGCGCGCAGTCGATTGATATCTACTTCGCTCAGTTCTAATCCCTTATTGGCTACCTGATATTCCGGGCGATTATCCGCGACAACAGGAGCATCAACTTCCACTTGATCTACTAAGGCATTGTTGAAAATGCGTTCTAAATCCCCGACGATCTCTATGTCCTCATCTATGGGGTAGCCCATCTGGAATTTGAGTAAATTTTTTGCGATCAGTGCATTGCCCCGGACGGATTCCTGCTGTGTTTCTAGGGTTGATAGTGATAAACGGATGCGATCCACGTCTAATTTTTCTATAAAACCCGCTTCTAAATTGGCCTCGGACTCTGATAAGTTCTCCCTTAAGTTA
>JAWLFI010000264.1:0-2767 GCA_041685645.1 Saprospiraceae bacterium
CCGGGTGGTAAACAGCACCTTTGGACAGGAGCGAACGGTAGGTGTGTACACCTCAGCCAACCTGTCGTTATACAATATGTTATATATCAATGGAACACTCCGCGGAGAATCCGCCTCTACTTTTGGCAATGCCGGCGACAATACGTTTTATTTCCCTTCTACATCGATAGCCTGGCAGTTTACTGAGTTGAAAAGCATGGAAAACTCCTTCCTGAGCTTTGGTAAACTTCGCTTTTCCTACGGTGAGGTCGGAGTTCAGCCGGCGCGATACAATACATCGAATGTTTTCATCGCTCGCGACTTTAGTGATCCACTGGGTGGAAGCCTTGCGAGTTCACTTTACGGAAATGGATCATTCGTTCCCAGTTCACAGCGTGGAAGTCTTTCCTTGCGACCAGAGCGAAAGAAAGAAACTGAAGTGGGACTGGATTTGCGATTCCTCAATGATCGATTGTCACTGAGCGGAACGTACTATACCAATGTCACCTCAGATGTGCTTTTGGACTTCCCGATTGCCAACTCTCGCGGTCTGGCTCGGATTTACACCAATGGTGCTGAATTGGAAAATCAGGGTGTAGAGTTAGATCTGGGATACAAAATCGTTGATAGCGATGACTGGTCCTGGAATGTCAACGTCCTTTTCACTGCCGTCCGA
This sequence comes from Saprospiraceae bacterium, assembly GCA_041685645.1. Lineage (GTDB taxonomy): Bacteria > Bacteroidota > Bacteroidia > Chitinophagales > Saprospiraceae > JAWLFI01. The sequence goes on from JAWLFI010000264.1 coordinate 656, forward strand.
AATAATGTCAGTCGGTTGGATCAAGGTTTGACCATTAATCTGGGAGGCCTTTCTGCCGTGAACTCCCGAGCTCTACAGGGGCAGCCTATTGGTGTTTTGTGGGGCTCACGCACCCTGCGCGATGATGATGGTAACGTTGTGTTTGACGAAAATGGATTCCCTGTGCAGGATCAGGTAGAGGGCGTTCTTGGCGATCCCAATCCGGATTGGCAGGGGTCGGCTTTTAGTACCTTGCGGTACAAAAACTTCTCCTTGTCTGTGCTTTTGGAAACTTTCCAGGGTGCTGACATCTTTGCGGGAACTAAATCAGTCATGACTGACCTCGGAACATGGGGTGGAACCGCAGTAGAATCGACTGCGGATCAAAATCTACTCGACTATGATGGGAATGTCATTCTCGCCGGCGAGACCTTTCGGGGGCGCATACACGACTTTGGAGATGGCCCCGTGGCACTGACAGAAAGTTGGTATAATGGCGATGGCGGCTTCTTCGGAGGTGGTAATGATGAACTGTATATCGAAGATGGCTCCTGGTCGCGTATTCGCGAGATCGTCCTGAGCTATACGGCTCGTTCGCCCTGGTTGGAGCGCAACTTAGGCTTAAGCAGCCTGCAGTTTTCACTTACCGGACGAAATTTAATTATTTGGACCGAATTTGAAGGTAATGACCCGGACACGAACTTTAGCGGGGTCAGTAAAGCCAGAGGTATTGATTACTTCAATAATCCGGCTACAAAATCCTACATCTTCACTCTTTCGGCAACCTTTTAAAGAAAACCAATTATGAAACATATCATACTCTTTCTCAGTACCATACTGGTCATGACTTCTTGTAGTAATCTAGTCGATGACCTCAATGAAAATCCCAATAGCCCGACTTCATCTTCCTATCAATACATTTTGACGGGAACCGAAGTGGGCAATATAAACCTGCACACCGGCGAAGTGGCTCGTAAATCCGGTATTTTTGCCGGCCAATACATTGGCATTGATCGCCAGCACGAAGGGTTCTCGGAATATGCAGTCACCACCAGTGATTTTGACGGACACTGGAACGCCGTTTATGTTCAGGTCGTGATCAATGCGCTGGAAACAGAAGCAGCCGCCGAAGATGAAGGTGTAGCCGGTGTAACCCTCGGCATTACACAGGTATTGCGTGCGCTCGCATTGGGAACAGCCACCGACTTGTGGGGCGATATCCCTTTTTCCCAGGCAGGGAATCCGGAAGTCCAAAATCCGGCCTTTGAAGCTCAACTGGAAGTCTTTGGAGAATTGCAGACCTTGTTGGACGACGCCATTATTAACCTGGAATCCGGTTCCGGAAGGCCAACGGCCAATTCCGATATCCATTTTGATGGAGATCCAAATGCCTGGTTAGAAGTGGCGCACACCTTAAAGGCCCGGTATTTTTTACATACCGGCGATTACATGCGCGCTTATGAAGAAGCTCAGGCGGGGATCAGCTCTCCAGACAACAGTTTGGTGGGGGTTCATGGAAATGCACTGGATAATGCCAATTTGAACTATCAGTTCTTTGCTATCCAGTCCCGACAGTCCGATTTGGTTGTGTCTGACTTTTTCTCAAGCATGCTCAATCCCGATGCGCAAAGCAATCCGAATTTTGATCGCTATCGTGGAAACAGCAAGACCAATGAGGCCGGGCGCTTTGGATATTTATTTCGAACTACCGATTTAGGCATTCAGCCCAATGTGGTCGATGGCTGGGCCGCTCAGGATGCGCCTTCCCAGATTGTGACCTACGAGGAGAATATGTTGATTCTCGCCGAGGCGGGTTTCCGATCCTCAGGTTTTGATGAAGGCTTGTCCAGACTGAATGCTTATCGACAGTATTTAAATGGGGGCGGGTACCTTACCAACGCCGATCCATCCGATATTCAGTATGCCGATTATGTCGCAGAAGACTTTCAGTCCGGCGGCATGGAGAATGCCGATGGACTGTCAGCCGATGAGGCCTTGCTTCGCGAGATTCTGGAAGAGCGATACATCACCTTTTTTGGTCAGATTGAAGCCTTTAATGATACGCGACGAACCGAAGATGAAGAAATGGTGCGCGTTCCGATCGAGCCCAATGTCGGCGATCAACTGCCACAG
>JAWLFI010000001.1:0-41834 GCA_041685645.1 Saprospiraceae bacterium
TACCCGTGATTCTTACGATTGCGCTGATTGGCTATATGGAATCCATCGCTGTGGCAAAAAATATAGCCAGCAGGGAAGGCTATAAAGTCAACGCCAATAGTGAACTCCTGGGTTTGGGACTGGCCAATATTGTAGGCGCCTTTTTCCAGGCCTACCCCACTACAGGGGGCCTATCCAGGACCGCTGTGAACTACCAGGCCGGAGCCAAAACCATATTGGCCTCCTTATTTACCGTGGTGCTCATCGTAATTACCGTGTTGTTTTTTACACCGGTATTTTACTATTTGCCCATGACTATTCTCGCTTCCATTGTCATGTTGGCCGTGGCCTCTCTCTTTGATTTTAAAGAAATGAAGCACTTGTGGTATACTGACCGAAAAGATTTTGCCCTGCTCATGTTCACCTTTATGGTCACCCTTTTCGTGGGCATCAAGGAAGGCATTATTGCCGGTGTGTTGATATCTTTATTAGTCATCATTTACAAGATCGCCAAGCCCCACTCCACTGAACTGGGTCGCCTGGGCGATACGCAGGTTTTTCGGAATATTGGTCGGTATCCCAAAGCACAAGTCGATGACAGATTCTTGTTGATCCGCTTCGATGCCCCGCTGTATTTTGCCAATGTGGAGGCCTTTGAGGAAGCCATTCACAGCCGCTTAGACCAACGCGACACACCTCCCGAACTTTTGGTATTAGACGCCTCGTCCATCAATATGATCGATTCCACCGGTGTACTCACCCTACAGGAAATGATGGAGTATCTGAATGAGCGGGATATTAAATTCTATTTAGTAGGCGCGATTGGACCCCTCCGCGATAAATTGAATCGAGCGGGTCTACTCTCCGAGGATAAGGAATGGAGTCACTTTTTCGACATGCAAGATGCTATTACCTACTTTGAGAAGCAAGATTGTATCGATGAAGAGACCTCCTTTTCTCCACGTCAATTTTATAATATTAAATAGGGCGTATCCCCGTCCTCGAGAGCGCCTCGCGCTCCTCGGAACGGGGTCGCTATGCTTCGCAGCTCGCTATTCGCTCGGCCTTTGGCCGGGCTTCGCCGCCGGCCGGCAGTCTCCTTCGTTCGCCCATAAGTGGGCTCCCTCAGGCCTGCTGCGCAGCGCTTACGCAAGCGATCCGGGTTTCTGTGACACTCGGAAACGAATTGGGGGTGATAGGAGATGTACACATTCTATTTAAGGTAGATCTACGGAATGGTGTTCACATTCTTACCCCTATAGGCACAAGCGTCAATCTGCTATATTGTGTGCATCCGGTCTCCTGAAAACAAGGACAAAATGGAGTTTAGATGAAAAAGCTGAATGGCATCAGGAAAGGTACAGGAACCGCTCCAATTAGAGCCTCCTTGTGGCGACATCTTTGAAGTAGAATAGTGCAAAGTAAAAAAAAGGCCGCCCTACGGACGACCTTTTGCTCAAATGCTATTGTTATAAAACAACTCATTACTTCAAGTCAAATCGATCGAGTTTCATCACCTTGTCCCAGGCTTTGACGAAATCTTTGACAAATTTCTCTTCTGAGTCGGCAGATCCATACACCTCAGCAATGGCTCGCAATTCCGAATTGGATCCAAAGATCAAATCCGTGCGCGTTCCGGTCCATTTTTTCTCTCCACTCTTCCGATCACTACCTTCAAAGACAGTTTCTTCCTCCGAAGTGGCTTTCCAGCTCGTGTTCAGATCCAACAGGTTGACAAAAAAGTCATTTGTCAAGGTCTCCGGTCGTTTCGTAAACACGCCATGAGCGGATTTGTCGAAATTGGTGTTCAACACTCTCATTCCTCCGAGCAAAACGGTCATCTCGGGCGCAGTAAGCGTCATCAATTGCGCTTTGTCCACCAACATTTCCTCCGGTGCCACGGGGTGCTCGGTATTGATGTAATTGCGGAAGCCATCAGCAAAGGGTTCCAGGGCTTCAAATGCCTCTACATCGGTTTGCTCTTCCGTCGCATCTGCCCGACCCGGCGTAAAGGGAACGATTACATCGTAGCCCGCTTTTTTAGCGGCTTGCTCAATGGCTGCAGCACCAGCGAGGACAATGAGATCAGCTAAGGAAACAGCTGTGTTGTCGGATTGCTCATTATTGAACTTCTCCTGGATGTCCTCCAGTACTTTCAGTACCCTGGCGAGTTGCTTCGGGTTGTTTGCTTCCCAATTCTTCTGCGGGGCAAAACGAATCCTGGCTCCATTCGCTCCTCCGCGTTTATCTGAATTTCGATAAGTCGATGCAGAGGCCCAGGCTGTCGATGCTAGCTCAGCTATGGAAAGCTCAGAATTGAGGATTCGCTCCTTGAGGAGTTTAACATCCTTTGCATCGATCAAGTCGTACTCCGCTTTCGGAATGGGATCTTGCCAGATAAACTCTTCTTTTGGTACTTCCGGACCGAGGAATCGGGACAAGGGCCCCATATCTCTGTGTGTCAATTTGTACCAGGCCTTGGCAAATTCTTCAGCCAACTCATCAGGATTTTCGTAGAAATGTTTAGAAATCGGTCTGTACTTCGGATCCACTTTGAGGGATATATCTGTCGTCAGCATCATCGGCGCATGACTTTTTGAAGAGTCATGGGCATCCGGAACTGAACCGGCTCCTGCGCCATCCTTTGGCGTCCATTGATAAGCGCCCGCCGGACTTTTTGTCAACTCCCATTCGTACTCGAATAAATTCTTGAAGTAATTATTACTCCATTTCGTCGGCGTTTGCGTCCAGGCACCTTCCAGTCCACTGGTAATGGTATCTCCTCCTTTCCCAGAGCCATAGCTGTTCTTCCATCCCAGCCCCTGCTCTTCAATGCTTGCTCCGGCAGGCTCTGCCCCAACGTGTTCCTCTGGAGCCGCGCCGTGCACCTTACCAAATGAATGTCCGCCGGCAATGAGCGCTACCGTTTCCAGATCATTCATGGCCATGCGGCCGAAAGTTTCTCGGATATCGTGCGCAGCGGCCTCGGGATCGGGTTTGCCATTGGGCCCTTCGGGATTGACGTAAATAAGCCCCATCTGGACAGCGCCCAGCGGATTCTCTAATTCGCGGTCACCTTCGTAGCGCTTATCACCGAGCCACTCCGTCTCCGGTCCCCAGTAGACGTCTTCTTCCGGTTCCCAAACGTCTTCCCTTCCGCCGGCAAATCCCAGCGTCTCAAAGTCCATGGATTCCAAAGCGCAATTTCCCGCCAGGATAATGAGGTCAGCCCAGGAAATCTTTTTCCCGTATTTTTTCTTAATCGGCCACAAGAGCAAGCGAGCCTTGTCGAGATTGGCATTGTCAGGCCAGCTATTCAGAGGAGCAAAACGCTGTGTCCCCGTTCCACCTCCACCTCGACCGTCGGCGATGCGGTAGGTTCCGGCACTGTGCCAGGCCATGCGAATAAAGAAAGGACCGTAGTGTCCATAATCCGCCGGCCACCATTCCTGGGAGTCGGTCATCAGGTCAAAAATATCTTTCTTTACGGCCTTGAGGTCTAATTTTTGAAATTCGGCCGTGTAATCAAAGTCCTCCCCCATGGGGTTGGAAAGCGATGAGTGCTGTCTTAAAATGTTTAGGTTCAGTTGATTGGGCCACCAGTCTCTGTTCCTGGGTCCACTTCCCGCGCTTTTCTTGAGCGATCCATCTAAAAATGGGCAACTCCCGCCATTGTTGATGTTGTAACTGACCTTACTTTGTCCGTTCTTATTTTTACTGTCTTCCATAATATGTTAGATTTAGTCTATGTTTGTAATGGCTAAAATACCAAAAAAATTATGGATTTCCCATGGAAAATTTAGCATTGACCTCTGAATTCGATTATTTGCGAACTGAATGCATAGGTGATTTCTGATTTTACCTATTTCTTTGGGCTTAGCTGAGCAAGATAATATCCATAGTGTTGAAAAATAGACTTCAATTTGCTTGTTTGGTTTGTTCGGACGACTGGAGATAGATCGGACGAGTGAAGCCATTCATTCAGTGGATGTCGACGGGCTACCTTCCGGCACCTATATTTTGGAAGGTTCAGACCGGGAGGGACGGATGCGTCGGGGTAAATTTATTGTGCAGTAGAGGATTATAGACTTGGTTCAGGATAGAACTCAGTTTTTAGTCATTTAATCGGTAGTTGAAAAGTTGTTGGGATAATCATATTCGTGCGGTGAGAAAGTAGTTGCGCTGATCTCATGGTGTTGATCAGATTATGTTCCTTGAGGGGAATGGGCAAGGAAGCTCTATTAGGATGTACTTCTAATTTCGGCTGAAGTTTTTTTTACCGCAAAGACGCAGAGTTCGCAGAGTTGATCTGATGTATAGGATTGAAATTATGCGCCCTTTGTAAGACTTTCTCCTTCATCGACCGACGAATCTGCGAAGCGAAGGCGGATGAACTTTATCCTTGAATTTATTTCACGCAAAGCCGCGAAGGCTCGAAGCGCTTATTTCGCGGCGAATAGCGATACATTCACGGGAGTTACTTTTTCCATTATCCTTTTTCCTTTCTCCTTGAAATTATATCACGCAAAGGCGCGAAGGCGCAAAGCACTTATTTTGCGGCTAATGGCTATACATTCAGGGGAGTTACTTTTTCCATTATCCTTTTTCCTTTCTCCTTGAAATTATATCACGCAAAGCCGCGAAGACGCAAAGCGAAATTTATGTACTTTAAGATGCATATGCCATCTGCTCCTTCACCCTTCATCGACCGACGGAGCTGCGAAGCGAAGGCGGATGAACTTTATCCTTGATTTTATTTCACGCAAAGCCGCGAAGACGCAAAGCGAAATTTAAGTACTTTAAGATGCATCTGCCTACTTTTTCCGTCTTCGATCGACCTTTCTCCTTGATTTCATTTCACGGCAATGCACAAATGCACACCTGCGGTCATACATGTATAATTATTGTCTTGAGCTGCGTTTGCGTCAGGGATAGTAGGTGCACGAACCGGCGAGAGCCGGTGAAGTGGCCCGACTTCAGGAGGGCCGGCTGAGCACCGCATAGCCCGACCTCTCCCCGAGGCAATGCCAGGGGCAGTGCCCGGGGAGAGGTGACGCCCAAAAAATTAAAATCATAAAAAGGGAGATCAGAGGGAGTTGCAATAAATTGTGGATGTTGCTATATTGTGGGCATGAAATATATAGTAGGACTCGTTGGGCTATTGATGCTTTCCGCTGCGGTGGAGGCTCAGAAAAATGTGGGGATAACATGGGGAGGAGCGCTGGACTCCTTGCAGGCGGAGGTGGAGATTTTGAGATATGATTTAGATCTGGTATTGGATTTAGAGGAGGAAAGTATAGGAGGCAAAGTGGGGATCCGGTATCGGATGCCAGAGGGACAGACGACCTTGCGATTGGATTTACTTCAGGGGTTCGAGGTGAGTAAGGTATATGATGCGGATGGAGAGCTGGAGTTTTCGCATGTAGAGGACTTTTTGGATATTACAGCGCATGGTGGAGAGCAGGAGGTCTTCATAGAGTATAGTGGGACGCCAATGGTCGCTGCCCGGCCTCCCTGGAGTGGTGGATTCACCTGGTCGGAGGATAGTGAGGGTCGGCATTGGCAGGGATTATCATCACAAAATGCCGGCGGGAAAATATTCATGCCTTGTCTGAATCATCCTTCGAGTCGGGCGGCGGAGGGGGTGCGACTAGCGATTACAGTGCCTGAGCCCTATGTTGTAGCGGCCAATGGTCGCTTGGAAGGAGTGGAAGAGGATGGCAACTTATTGACCTATCACTGGGTCACGGACTATCCGATCAGCAATTATAATATCAACTTCACCACGGGTTATTTTGAGAGAAGCGAACGACCATTTATCTCTGTGTCGGGGGATACTGTGCCTATGGTGGTGTATTTATTAGAGGAGGATGCCGATCGCGCCGAGGGGCTTATGGATGTATTAGGTCAGGCGGCAGCTACACATGAGTCTTATTTTGGCCCTTATCCATTTCCAGAGGATAAATTAGCTGTGGTTCAGACACCGTATTTGGGAATGGAGCATCAAACGATCAACGCTTACGGAAATAAATTTCGCTTTGATACGGTGGACGATGTGATATTTGACTGGTTGCTGCATCACGAATTGGGGCACGAGTGGTGGGGGAATAAATTGTCGGTAGCGGATTGGGCTGATTTTTGGCTACACGAGGGCTTTTGTACCTATGGCGATTGGCTGGCTCGCGAGGCCTATGTGGACAAGGAGAAATACTTGAACTACGCCAAAAGCAGAAGGTTGGGGATTCTTTTTCTAAAACCCCTCGTTCCGGAGCGTCCGGCTTCAGCACATGAGGCGTATCATAGAGAGGTCTATACCAAAGGAGCTTTTGTGCTTCACAGTCTCCGGTGGATTCTGGGAGACGAAACGTTTTTTGATTTATTGAGAGATATTGCCGGGGCTTCTCGGTTTTCCTATGAGAACCAATGGTCAACTGCTGATTTTATGGAGATGGTTTCCGAATACACTGACCGCGATCTGGATGACTTTTTTGAGGTTATGCTTTTCGGTACGGAGCCTTTGGAAATGACCTTGACCGAATGGAGCGATGAGGTGTACTCGCTTCAGTTCGATAATATTGACAACACATTGCCGGTAGAAGTTCAGGTCGGCGATGAGGTGAAAGTCCTGGAGGTGGGCTCGAAGTCCATTTTTATTTCTACTCCTAAGCCACCTGTGATTGATCCCAATGGCTGGCTACTGACTAAGGTCAAAAAGTCATAAATCCAATATTGAGTCCGCTCCAATAACCCCGTCTATTCCGAATGGCTGGGAAACCCAATGTCTTGGTTGTCGGATAAAATCTTTTCTCAAGGTTGCTATGGCTTCGCCTGCGAAATATTTCATTCAACGCCTTGATCTTGCATTTTTCGTTCTCTCATGACGAGGACGTTTTCGGAGCAGACCCAATGTTAAGTTTTAGCTTCCGGGGAACTCGATCTGCCTTTCCAATGTTAACCCAATGTTAACTCAATTAAATTTGTGTTATATTTGTAGAGAAGGAAAAAGAGAAACACATGAAAAATAATAAGTTAAAAATCAGTTCCCACATGAGAAATGCATGGGTTTACATTCCCATTGCATTGGTGAGTTTATGGTATATCGCGGGTTTGATCCAACAATTATTTTTGAGTAGCGGGGCAGGGGTGAATTGGATAGAGTTTCTTCTCATCGGTGCGATTCTAGCGGCGATCGTTTGGTATATCCTCCATTTGAGAATGGATATTAAAGTGACACCCAAAAGCATTAAAGTAAAGAGCAATCAATGGCTGGGTCGTCGGGTAAAAATCAAGTGGAATAAAGTCAAGGAAATTGAGCCCTTTCATATTCCCGAGTCCTTAATGTGGACGGGATACAGTATTAATTTTGACCATTCCGTCAATCAATTTCGCCTCGGGGATAACAAAGGGGTGAAAATTGAGCTGAATTCGGGCGAAACTTATCTAATCTATTCTGACGATCTGTACGAATCAAGTGATCTCTTGCAATCTCGAGTGAGAAAGGCCAATGCGTAAAGCTGTTTTTGACGCAAATCACCTGACCTCATGATGCCACTCATTGGCTAGGAAAGCTGTGCTTTTTACTTTTGCAGGTATGAAAAATCATTCATGAAAGTGAGAGTTGAAGAGCAAAGGGAGTGCACGCACTGCGGGCAAAGTTGCATTGATGAAACTATAGTTGACGGCGATGATTTCTTTTGTTGTTCCGGTTGTTTTTCCGTTCATCGATTATTGGAGGAGCACGAGACGCACAAAAGAGAAGAAAACTACAATATTGAAGGCCCCGTTCTGGAGGACTACGCCTATTTGGAAGAAGAGGATGTCATTGAGGCATTGACATCCCATCGCGAAGGCCGGTGGGCGGTGGTTGATTTTTACATTCCCAATATTCACTGTTCATCCTGTATTTACTTATTGGAAAATATCATGCGACTACACAGTGGAATCACCTCCTGTCGAGTTGATTTTTTAGAAAAACAAGCCACATTCACTTATGATGAGGAGGTGATTTCTCTGCGCCAATTGGTGGAATTGTTGATCGCAATTGATTACCCGCCCCGACTTCAGTACGAGCAATTAGAATCTAAGGATAGACCGACATGGGATAAATCTCTGCTCTTGAAAATGGGCGTGGCCGGTTTTTGCTTTGGTAATATTATGCTATTGAGCTTTCCGGATTACATCGGACATGTCGAGTCGAATTATGCTTATTGGTTCGGATGGATTAGTATTGTTTTTGCGATTCCGGTTGTATTTTACAGCGCCTGGGATTACCTCAAGTCCGCAACTCTGAGTTTGCGTTCGGGGCGCTTGAATATCGATGTACCGGTCACTCTGGGGATTATGACCTTACTTTTGCGAAGTATTTATGAGATTGTGAGTGGAATGGGTGCGGGCTATCTCGACAGTCTTTCCGGCTTTGTATTTTTTTTATTGATCGGCCGATGGTTTCAGAACATTACCTACCGCTCCATGTCTTTTGACCGGGATTACAAGTCTTATTTTCCCATTGCAGTCATGAAGGCGCAAGGCTCGGGTTGGTTATCCACCTCAATTCGAAATGTATCCATCGGGGATCGATTATTGATTCGACCGGGCGAATTGATTCCCGCTGACGGTCGATTGCTGCGAGGGGAAGGTAGGATCGACTACAGCTTTGTGACTGGAGAGGCTCAGGCCATCCGTAAAGGACTTGAAGAAAAGATTTTGGCCGGAGGGAGACAGCGTGGGGACTCTATTGAGATGGAGGTCACCGAAAAGGTAGATCAAAGTTACCTCACGCGGTTGTGGGATCAGGATCCCTTTCATATTCCCAGGCAAAATCGCTTACAAGTTCTGCTCGATCAGATTGGGAAATACTTTACCTTGGGCATTTTGCTCATTGCGGGCTTGACCCTTTTTTATTGGTGGCCCCGTGATCTTACCGTGGGCATTATGTCAGCCACAGCGGTACTCATCATTGCTTGCCCCTGCGCGATAGCTTTGGCGACGCCCTTCACCTATGGGAATATCGTTCGAATATTGGGGCGCCGGGGATTGTTTTTGAGAAATGTCCAGACGCTCACCCAACTGCAAGATATCACACAAGTAGTTTTTGATAAGACGGGCACTTTAACGGATCCCGAGAGCCGACAGATTGATTATCAGGGGCAAAAACTATCCCATGCTCAACAGCAGGCATTGGCACTGTTGACACTGCAGTCCTCTCATCCGATGAGTCGGAGTTTACATCAACACTTACCCGAAGCCCGTAAAGATATGGATTGTAAGGATTTTCAAGAGATTCCCGGTAGCGGATTGATCGGGCGCTGTGGTGATTTTGAGCTCAAAATTGGTTCTGCAAAGTACGTATTGGGTGCCACTGCGCAAGAGAGCGGTGTTTGGGTAGAAATAGATGGTAAATACCAGGGCGTTTATCGCTTTCAGCCTACCCTTCGCCCGGGAACGAAGGAAACCATCGAAGCCCTGGCAAAAAAGTACCCATTGCGCATTCTCTCAGGTGATGGGCCTCAGGAGCGCAGTCGGATGGAAAGGATTTTTCCCGCTGCTGCGACCTTCCACTTTCACCAAAGTCCGGCTGATAAATTACAGCATATTCGAGCTTTACAGGACAGTGGGGAAAAGGTATTATTTATCGGTGATGGACTCAACGATGCCGGTGCGCTTCGTCAGGCCGATGTGGGAGTAGTGATTTCAGATTCCGCCCAGCAATTCTCTCCATCGAGTGATGCTATTCTGGATGCAAAGCAATGGGCTGGTTTCTCTCAATTCCTTGGATTTGTCATGCAGAGCAGAAAGCTGTTATACGGCGCTTTTGTTTTTGCGGCCCTCTACAATACGATCGGCTTATTTTTTGCTGTCCAGGGTCTTTTATCCCCTGTGGTTGCAGCTATATTGATGCCGCTGAGTTCAATCAGTGTCATTGTTTTGGGCTTTCTGGGTGCCTACCTCATGGCTTATCGAAGAGGGTGGTCGCTATCTTCTTCGTGAATCCCCCCTTTTTTGTTTAAAAACTGAGGAGAATCATACCTCAATATGACATTCATCATACAATGATTGCAGATGCCATTTTATCTTGCAAACGATTACAATAGTGCGTTTGACCACCTCAGTGGAGAGCGAAAAGTATTTGTTATGGAAGTCATTTTTTTACTCATTGGATTAGGGATATTAGTAGCGGGCGGCTTTTTAGTGGCCTTTATTTGGGCCATGCGATCCGGTCAGTACGACGACGACTATACGCCATCGGTTCGCATCCTTTGGGATGATTCAAAGAAAAAGTCAAAGAAATAATACGTTATGGGAAAAATGGAGTCATTCAGTTATGACAACAAAATCGTAAAGTGGTTTGCCTATGCCACTGTGATTTGGGGTATTGTTGGGATGTTAGTTGGCGTTTGGGCGGCATTTGAATTGGTCTTTCCCGGTTTAAATATGGCCATAGCAGAACTCACCTTTGGGCGTATCCGACCGCTGCACACCAATGCCGTCATTTTTGCTTTTGTGGGCAACGGGATATTCATGGGTGTTTACCATTCCCTACAGAGATTATTAAAAGCTCGCATGTATAGTGATAGGCTCTCCCTATTTCACTTTTGGGGATGGCAGGCGATTATTTTGGCAGCGGCCATAACCTTGCCTCTTGGAATCACGACCAGCCATGAATACGCAGAATTAGAATGGCCCATTAATATTGCCATTGCAGTGGTTTGGGTGGCTTTTGGCATCAATATGTTTGGGACGATTTTACGGAGAAGAGAAAATCACCTGTATGTAGCGATTTGGTTTTATATCGCTACCTGGGTCACTGTCACGATATTGCATATTTTTAATAATTTGTCGATTCCCTATTCCATGATGCAAAGTATTCCCGTTTTGGCAGGAGTACAAGATGCTTTGGTGCAGTGGTGGTATGGGCACAACGCCGTGGCCTTCTTTTTAACGACGCCCTATTTGGGCTTGATGTATTACTATCTACCCAAGGCCGCCAATCGGCCGATATTCTCATACAAGTTATCGATCATTCACTTTTGGGCTTTGATCTTCATATATATCTGGGCCGGTCCACACCACTTACTGTACACTTCTCTGCCGGACTGGGCACAATCGTTGGGTACTGTGTTTTCGATAATGTTAATTGCTCCTTCCTGGGGTGGTATGCTCAATGGACTATTGACCCTCCGCGGCGCCTGGGATCGCGTCAGGCAAGATCCTATTTTGAAATTCATGGTGGTTGCCGTTAGTGCATACGGCATGTCCACATTGGAGGGGCCTCTACTTTCTATCAAATCGATCAATGCCATCAGTCACTATACTGATTGGACGGTAGCTCATGTTCACGTGGGCACTTTGGGCTGGAATGGGATGTTGACCTTTGGTATTTTGTACTGGTTGGTACCCAGAATTTACAATACGAAGTTATACTCCATGAAATGGGCCAATGTTCATTTTTGGATATCCACTTTAGGGGTGTTGTTTTATGCCATTCCACTATACTGGGCGGGCTGGACGCAGAGCATGATGTGGAAGCAATTTGAGCCGGACGGATTTTTGACGTATCCCAACTTTTTGGAGACCGTAACTCAGATTCTGCCCATGTATTTTTTGCGGGCTATTGGCGGCACCATTTATCTGGCGGGCGCAATTTTAATGGGAGTCAATCTCTACAGGACGGTAAAGAGCGGTCACTGTGCCGATGATGAAGCGGCCGAAGCTCCGGCTCTGACTCCTCACAAACGAGAAAAAGGAGAGTATTGGCACAAGTGGATTGAGCGACGTCCGATACAAATGCTAATTGGTGCTACGATTGTAGTTGTGATCGGCGGGTTAGTAGAAATTTTCCCGATGCTTATTATCGATAAAAACGTGCCTAAAATCGCCTCTGTGCAGCCTTATACTCCGCTGGAGTTAGAGGGACGAGATTTATACATTCGGGAAGGTTGCGTGGGTTGTCATTCGCAGATGGTTCGGCCCTTCCGGTCCGAAACAGAGAGATATGGCGACTACTCAAAATCCGGTGAGTTTATTTACGATCGCCCTTTCCTCTGGGGATCGAAGCGAACCGGCCCGGATTTGCATCGGGAGGGAGAAAAGTATTCCGACAGCTGGCACTATTATCACATGTATGAACCTCAATCGATGTCACCCGGATCTATCATGCCTCCTTATCCCTGGTTGATAGAGGATGACCTAAGCACGAAGTACACGGCAGCAAAGATTAAAGTCTTGCAATCACTAAACACCCCATACCCCAAAGGCTATGCTGATCAGGCAGTAAAGGACCTGGAAGAACAAGCCAGGGAAGTGGCGGAAAATCTCCGCGCAGAAGGAGTGGAGCAAGAAGATCTGGAGAAAAAGGAGATCGTTGCCTTGATTGCCTATTTACAGCGGCTGGGAACAGATATTAAGCCCAAACCTATTGTAGAAGAGTAAAAGAAGAATTATGTACAAATATATTTTAGAAACTGCCGAGAGTATCAACTGGATGGCCTTGTTTTCCCTCCTTACTTTTTTGATTGTTTTTGTGTTGGCGGTGATTTTAGTGTTTCGACGCAGCGATGAGCACATCCGTCATATGGCGTCTTTGCCTTTAGATGATACGGAACCGGAAATAAAGGATGAAAAAGAGAAAAAATAAACCCATGAAAAAGCATATTTACTTATTTGTTTTGTGTGTCTTTTTTCTTTTGCCCGGAGCGAAAGCAGAGAGTAGCATGATGGTTGGACTCGAGGAAGTAGAATGGCTGAATGAGGCCATGACACTTCTTCTTCAAAACATCGTTGTGGTATTTGCAGGTATCATTATTATTGGAGCCCTGCTGATTATGTATCGAACATTGATGGTTATTTTGGAGCAGGAGAAGATTCAGGCCATGGAGGAAGCCGGCATCAAAGTAAAAGACCCGAGCGAAATAGAAAAAGGTCCTTCAGCGTGGGAAAAAATGATGAAATGGTTATCCGGGGCCGTTCCCGTTTCCAGGGAGAAAGAGGTGGATCTTGGACACAGTTTTGATGGAATTCGCGAGTTAGACAATCGGCTTCCCCCCTGGTGGCTGGGACTGTTTTACGGCAGTATTATTTTTGCCGTGGTGTACATGTATTATTATCACTTTTCCGGGAACGAATGGAGTTCCAGGGGAGAGTATAGAGAAGAGATGGCAGAGGCAGAGCGAAGTAAACGCCTGTATCGCGTGCAAATGGCAGATGTCGTGGACGAAGAAAGCGTGGAATTTCTAACCGACGAACTGGCGCTGGAGCAAGGCAATGTTATCTTCCAATCAAATTGTGCAACCTGTCACGGTGAAAATGGAGAAGGAGGGGTAGGTCCCAATTTGACGGATCCGTATTGGATTCATGGGGGAACCATTAATGACGTGTTTTCAGTTATTAAATACGGAGTTGCTGAAAAGGGGATGGTCTCATGGCAATCTCAGATCCGTCCTGCAGCGATGGAGAAGGTTGCGAGTTTTATTATGACTTTACAGGGCACAGAACCCGAGAACGCCAAGGAGAAAGAAGGTCAGTATCACGATCCCGAGATCATCACAAGAGAAGACCTGGAAGAGGAATAAATAGCTCAGTCAAGAGCAATAAACATGTCAGAAGAACGACGAGAAAACGATCCGGAGAACAGCTTTAGAGATAGCATTAGCTCTGTAGACCAGCAGGGAAAACGCATTTGGATTTACCCCAAAATGCCCCAGGGGCGTTTTTATGATTATCGCAAATGGTTGTCCTATGTGCTTCTCATTATTTTATTTGGCATGCCATGGATTAAAATCAATGGCGATCCCTTTATGCAGTTCGATATTCTGAACCGCCAGTTTATCGTATTTGGAGTGCATTTTGTTCCTCAGGATTTTCACTTGTTCGTCATCGCCATGCTCATTTTCATGATTTTCATCGTTTTATTTACGGTGATTTTTGGCCGGGTATTTTGCGGTTGGGTATGCCCACAGACCATTTTTATGGAGATGGTCTACCGTCGCATTGAATATGCGATTGAGGGGGACTACACAGCTCAAAGGCGATTGAACAAAGCGCCCTGGACGAGGGATAAGATATGGAAAAAGACACTAAAGCAAAGCTTGTTTTTTGGGATTGCTTTTTTGGTGGGAAACACCTTTCTCGCCTATATCATCGGCGTAGATGACCTAATGGAAATTATCCGCTCACCCATTGCAGAACATTGGGAGGGCTTTAGTGCGATGCTCATTTTTTCCCTGATTTTTTACTTTGTGTTCTCTCAATTGCGAGAACAGGTCTGTACCACGATATGTCCTTACGGGCGACTACAGGGCGTCATGCTGGATAAGCAATCTCTGGCTGTATATTACGATTGGATCAGGGGCGAGCCCCGGGGCAGGATCAAACGCAATGCTACTGAACTGGAGTTGGAGCAACAAGGCGATTGCATCGATTGCGGTTTGTGTGTTAAAGTGTGTCCGACGGGGATTGATATCAGAAATGGCATTCAATTGGAATGCGTGAATTGCACGGCTTGCATGGATGCTTGTGATGAGGTAATGGTAAAAGTGGATCGCCCCAAAGGGCTAATTCGCATTGACTCTCATGCCGGCATCGAATCGAAACAACACAAGCTGATTAATCCGCGATCTATTGCGTATAGTTTAGTACTTACGCTTTTGATTGGCATTGAATTGTTTTTGTTTGTCTCCAGATCAGATGTCGAAACGGTGTTTTTGAGAACTCCGGGCAAATTGTATTACGAGAGAGAGGCCGGGGTCATAGAAAACCTCTATAATTATCAGCTGATCAATAAGACAGACCGGGAAATGCCTGTGGAATTCGTTTTACAGAACAAGGAGGGAGAAATTGAATACGTAGGGCAAGAGCCCACCACCATACCCAATGGCACAGTGAATGGATCGGTATTTGTCAAGATTTCCCGAGATGAGCTAGACAATAGAAAGACTGAGATTTACATTCATGTGGTATCAGAAGGAGAGGTTCTGGAGCGATTGAACACTAACTTTTTGGGTCCCATAAAAAAATAATACGATGAAATTACACTGGGGCAATGCTCTCTTTCTCTTTTTTGTAGGCTATATCGGTCTATTGGGTTTTACTTTGTATCAATCCACTCAAGTTAATCACAGCCTGGTGTCTCAGGATTATTACGCTCAGGATCTGGCGTATCAAGAGCAGTATGATAAGGTGGTGAACTACAAGTCCCAAAAAGACAGAGTCACCTTCAACTACAATAAAGATACACGAGAATTGATCTTGAGCGGAAATCAAATTGCTCAACACGCGAAAGGTCAACTCACTTGTTACCACCCGGTTTCTGCGGTGGAAGATGTGAAGTTCGACTTTGATTTAAAGTCCAGTGAACTCATTCCATTGAGTCTGGAGCATTTGCCGAGAGGTCGCTGGGTCGTACAAATAGATTACGCCCAAGGAGAAGAGAGCTATTATCACGAAGAGGAAATTTTTATCCAATAAATATGTTTTCCGTGCCCTTACTACTTGGTTTTTTCGGATCAGCACACTGCCTGGGAATGTGTGGCCCTCTGGCTATGGGCGTATCGCAAGTGGGGTCTTCTCAGTGGAAACACCTATTGGGTAGGTCTATCTTGTACAATCTGGGACGAGCGACAACCTATGCCGGATTAGGATGGCTGGTGGGCGGTCTGGCTCAGCAATTTTTGACGAGCGGATGGCAGCAGCAATTGGCATTCATTACAGGTGGTCTTTTCATTCTGCTATTTCTCTTGTCTATTACGCCCGATAGTCTTCTTCAGCGATTTTCCTGGTACAGAAGCGGTCTCCGCCATTGGCAAAAGCATTTGGGGCAATGGATGCATCGGTGGGGGAGCTCCTCCTCATTTATTCTGGGTCTTTTGAATGGCCTGCTTCCCTGTGGCTTAGTGTATATCGCATTGGCCGGGTCTTTAGCGTTTTCTGCGGCCTGGCAGAGTGCTACTTTTATGTTTGTATTCGGCCTTGGCACCCTGCCTGCCTTGTTTTTTCTCATGACCGGAGCGAATCAACTGCCTTTGTTACGTCATCGCTATTTTCGAAAAGCATTGCCTGCGGTTCAGCTCTTGATGGGAATTTTTCTCATTTACAGAGGGCTACAGGTGCAGTTACCTTTTGACTTGAGTTGGTATTTAACCGTCGATGATCCCGCGATGTGTCACTAAAAAGATACCTTGATGAAGGCCGCAGATCCGAGAAGGAGTGCATTGATCTGCTCAGCAGAATTACTGACGAATCGTCTCGCGGATATTAGGGGTATCCCGAAAGATAGCTACTACTCGAAGAGCTAAAATCCGGAAAAGCCTATAGGTCCAATCTTAATGAGCGTTTGATTGCAATAGTCTATGATGTGTTTGAAAACATTTCTCTTTTGCAACTCTATTTTTAGCGCTTAAAAAAGATAGGCTGGACGCTCTATTTTTTGAGTATTACTAAGAATCAGTGGCGGTCAGCCCCGGCTCACAATACGGGAACGAAATCTTTTTTTCTATTCCCGGAGTTCGCGACCATTTGGGAGGAGTCAGGAGAAAATACATCTTTTTGTGGAAGATATACAGTGACGAAATTTGAGGCTGCGCAATCTTTAGCATGCCCCGGCTTACCACTGAGTTCGCTTGATTCCGGGGGCGCATTCATGAGCAAAAAGTCTGAATCATGCATCGCTCTGGTAAGGATGCCGGTCCCGGAAAATTTTATTGAGAGTTTCTGTTTTTCTAGTTGTTTGAGGGCAGGGCATTGCTCTAGGAGTTGTCTGCGAGTTCGATGAGAGTAAATCACGATCTTGAGATCGAACCATTGCGAAAGTTGCTGTATGGATTTCACCGTTGATGAGCCAACAGATGACTCGCGGATGAGCCAATGAGCATTGACGGAGTGTTGGAATTCCACCTGATCGGGAAGGAGCAGCAATGGATGCCGGAGATGGGAATAGACCTTTCCCCAGTCACTCATGCCCTCTGCCCAATCTTCTTGGTCAATTATAATAGCGCAATAGTTGTTTTCTCGCTCTATTCGAATGATATGATCCCTGAAGTTTGCCGAACTTTTAGATTGTGCGATTATCGGACGGCTCAAAATCTGCCCCATGGCTTCTTCGCTAGCCGCCGCAATATAATTTTGCAATTTCCTCTCTGCCTCAAGGGATGTTTCCAACGGCTCGGTGCATAGGGATTGCAGCTCCAGGCAACTATCGTTCTGATTCACGAGTTGATGAGCATAGAGGAAAGTAGAAACCACCTTTTCCGGCTTTTTGTAGGGAACGGCCACGCAAGGCCATTCTCCATATCGGTAGTATTGAAGGAGGTCCAAAATCGCTTGTTTTAGTACATGGTTCGTCGCACCTTCTTCCGAAAAGGAATAACTTTTCGAGTGAATTCTCAAAGTGGGCACTGTGTGTATATTGGCTGCCAAAATTTCATCGACATCTCTGATCTCACATATTGACAGAGGTAGACGAGCTCTTTGAATGACGCGGTCCAGCACTCTCTTTATATGCAAAAAAGTGGTAGAGGGGGCTCCGTAAAGCGATATGGGACTCCGGCCAGACGACACTGCATTAATCTTTGGATAGCTCGTCAATGATGTCAAATGTGGTTATGATGCCCACTAATTTGTCGCCTTCTACCACGGGAATGGCATGAAACATATTCACTTTAAAAACCTCCAGAGCTACGCTGATTTTATCCGAGGGTTCCAATTTGGCCAGTCCGGTCGTCATAATCTCCTTCACTCGATGCGTCTTTAGGCGAAATGCTTCCAATTCTTCCTCCCTTCTGGTCTTAGCAAAACCCTTTCTAAAGAAAAGAAAGTCGGTTTTACTCACCAAGCCGACTAATTTTCCGGCATCCAATACGGGAATGTGATGAAAACTATTCTCTTCGAAAACTTGCTCCACTTTAGTCAATGGGTCGTCAATACTCAATGTGGTTAATTGAGTTCGCATGAGTTCTTTTACTGGTCTTTGAATATCCATAACTTTTTATGTGAAGATAGGCTGCAAGTCCCTGCCGGGAAATGATTTCTATCACATGAAAAAATGATTTCTATCAATGTTTTATCTTCGCCATGTAAAACAACTCTTTTCATGCCGAAAGTCAATGAATTTTATGCCCAACGCCTCGAAGCTGTAATCAACACAGCCATCGATGGCATTATTACTATCAATAAAGCCGGCAAGATCGAGTCCGCAAACCCCGCCGCTCAAAAACTTTTTGGCTACTCATCCAGTGAAATGATCGGTCAGAATATAAGCTTGTTGATGCCGGAACCTCATCGCTCTCAACATGACGAGTATATCAATCACTATGAAGAAACCGGAGAAAAGAAAATTATAGGTATTGGCCGGGAAGTAAAAGGAAAGAGGAAAGATGGAACGCTTTTCCCCTTTCGATTGGCTGTGAGTGAGGTGAATTTGGGCCCCAGGAAAATCTTTACCGGGATCATCCACGATCTCACCGATATCAATGCAGCCCGGCAAGAGATCATCAGCATGAATCTTCAATTGGAGCAGAAAGTTGAAGAGCGCACCAATGAATTGGAAAGTGTGGTCAATCAACTCCTGAAAGCCAATCGACAACTGGAGGAAAAGGAACAGAAACTAAAACAGGCTCTGGAAGTGGAAAAGGAACTCAATGATCTAAAATCCAGATTCCTGAGCACGGCGTCACACGAATTTCGCACGCCCTTGAGCACCATTTTGTCCTCTGCGTCTATCATTGAAAAATATGAGGCGGAGGCACAGCAGGACAGACGCTTGCGACATACCAAAAGGATTCGGGACAGCGTCAATCACCTCAACGCTATTTTAAATGATTTTCTGTCGATCAGCAAACTGGAAGATGGGGATTATCAGCCGCAATGGCAAGCGGTAGATTTGTTTTCATTTCTGGAACAGTTGAAAGAACAAGTGTCCGAGATCTATTCATCCGAAAATGGCGGATTAATTCTAATGGAGGCCGAGGTAGATCAGATCATTACTGACCCGCACATCCTCAAGAATATTTTAATCAATTTGCTGTCCAATGCCATTAAATACAGCGACTCAACACAAGTGCGTTGTTCTGTCAGGGAGGAAGATAACCACTGGATCATCGCAGTCGCTGATCAGGGCATGGGGATTCCCCCCTCCGAGCAAAAGCACCTCTTCGAACGCTTTTTCAGAGCGTCTAATGCCGAGAATATTCAAGGGACGGGTTTGGGATTGAGTATTGTGTTTGAATACGTAAAACAGTTGGGGGGTGAAATCTATTTTGAGAGCGAAGAAAATGTGGGATCTACTTTTTTTGTGGAACTTCCGAAGAGAATATTATGAAAAAAATACTGGTGATTGAGGATCAAACTGCGGTCCGGGAAAATATTTGTGAAATTCTCGAGCTCGCCGGCTATGAAGCCCATGCCGCGGCGGATGGAAAGCTCGGCTGTGAACAGGCGATCCATCAGCGGCCCGATCTCATTCTCTGCGATGTAATGATGCCCAAATTGGATGGCTTTGGCGTCTTGAAAATTTTGCGCCAAAAACCGGAAACACAAAGCATCCCCCTCATTTTCCTGACGGCAAAGGTCGAGCCCTCTGATCTGCGCAAAGGCATGGGCCTGGGCGCGGACGACTATATTACCAAACCCTTTGACGATACCGAGTTGCTGGAAGCTATCGAGCTGCGGCTGCGCAAGCGCGATGTGGAAATGGAGTCCATTCAGGCCTACAAGTCCAATATGGGAAACTTGCACTCTGAGGCGCGCGAGCAGGGTAGTCTGAATCAATTGATAGCGATGGGAACGGATGAGTGTTGGGCAAAGGGCGAGCAGATGTGGCAACTGCACCAACATCCCGTCGGCATGTATTATATCACCAAAGGGTACGTTAAAGAATCTCTCCATCATAGCTCGGGCAAGGAGCTCCTCATCCGTTGGGTTGGCCCGGGTGAATTTATCGGCTACGCACCACTTTTATCCGAAAATCCCTACAGTTCCACTGCCACGGCGATGGAAGCCATTCAGGCAAAATTTATCAATGCGAAATCACTTTCAGCCATGATGTTCGAAAATCGGGATATCGCCCTGTATTTTCTCAGGCAGACCGTGGCCCACTCCGAACAATTGAATCGCTGGACGCTGGATCACGCCTACAGTTCGGTCCGACGGCGGGTGGCTCAGGCTCTTTTGTACCTCCATCAGCAGGGGGATTCTTCGGAGGTCGTGGTTGGACGGGACGATTTGGCGGCTTTGGCCGGGACCGCTAAGGAAACGACCATTCGCACACTCTCGGACTTCAAGTCGGAGGGCAGCATTGAGATCGAGGGGGGAGCGATTCATTTGTTACAGCCGGAAGCATTGGCGGATATCGAGTATTAATATATTTTGGGTTTGGGCGCGTCCCCACAGCGGCAGAATCCGCCGACAGCGGCTTCTGAGGGCAGATAAGGCCGCTGTGGGGTCGCTATGCTTCGGGGCTCTCCGCCACCCGGCGGATCGGCTCCGCGCTGACTGCGTCGCGCGGATCTTCCTCGCCCCACCCCGGGCGGGGCTCGTCACCCACTCCGCAGCGCTCGCGCAATGGACGGAATCCTGAATTTACGGCTTTTTAGGGTGACTGCAAGGGAAAAGAGGATCATGCCACATATACAGAAGATGAAAATGAAAAATAATTAAAACTGTGCAATATGACAGTGCAGGCCGATAGAATACGAGAGAGTCCGAAAAATACAATATTTTGGGGATAGAGGGCTTTGTGTCAGCGCTGTGGAAGGCCACGGCGCAAGCGCGCCGTGGGTCCAAGCCCTCCCCTCCGGCTAATGGGAGGGGAGGGTGAAGGACCGATAGCCTGAAACATAGCGCCACCGGCTCGCCCTGAGGGCGAGCCGGTGGGACACCCAAATTAAAATTAACTATAAATTAAAATATTAAAAAATATTTTCAAAAAAACTATGGTTTACCTTTCGATTCCAATTAAATTGTATTAATATTGATTATAATCAACGACACCCCTCTGCTATGCTGCATGTTTATAAGGCTTCTGCCGGTTCCGGGAAAACCTTTCGATTGGTCTTGTTTTATCTCGACTTGTGCTTTCATCATCGGCATGAGCCCAATTACTTCAAGCATATTTTGGCGATGACATTTACCAATGCTGCGACGGCGGAAATGAAAGATCGCATTCTAAGAGAACTCAAATATCTGTCGGAAGGGAGTGAAAAGGCTGAACACGCGGCTACTTTGCGAGAGAATCACGGATTGAGTACAAAGGACTTGCAGCGGTCGGCCGCCGCGATTCTCCAGTCGATGATGGAGGACTATTCGGGCTTTGCAATTACCACAATTGATAGCTTTTTCCAGCGGATATTGCGCGTTTTTACTCGTGAAATTGGCCTGAATCAGGGCTATGAGGTGGAATTAGATACGGACAAAGTGCTGCAACGGGTGATGGATGAATTATTAGCTGACCTTACAGAGGATAGTCCCGCTATGTATTGGATTGAGCACGTGTTGGAGGAGCGCTGGATGGAGGGAAAGAGCAATAATTTTCGTCGGGATTTATTGGAGCTGGGAGGTGAGTTGTTCAAGGAAGGCGTACATCAAAAGTTGGCACAGGAGGATGTGAGTGCGCTGCGAGAAAAGGGAAGAGAGGTGTATGCACAGATGGAAGAGATCGAGGCCGAGTTGGCGGCCATTCAAGATGAAGTAGAGGGTGTATTGTATCAGCACGACCTAGGGTTTGACGATTTTAGTCGCAAGAAAAGCAGTTTTGTGGGGACCTGGCTGAACACCTATTCAGATGTCTCTAAAATAATCAAAAACGGACCTGAGAGTTTTCGAAATATATTATCGAAAAACATTGATGAGGTCGATAGCTGGACTACAAAAACTGCACCTGCCGATACCGTGGGAAAAGTGGAGGCAGCTTCTGATGAGCTGAATCGCTTATTGAGAAAGACGGTGCAGTGGATCGATGAAAGATTGCCCATGTATTTTAGTTTATACCTTATTCGCAAGAAATATACATCTTATGGGTTTTTAGCCATTTTGAACGAATATGTGCAGGCCTATTGCCAGCGGGAACAGAAAGTATTGTTATCCGACACCTCTGAAATGTTGAAAGAGGTCGTGCGTATTCAAATTATGCCTTTCTTTTACGAGCGCATCGGAGATCGGTACCACCACGTATTGTTAGATGAATTTCAAGACACTTCTACCTCGCAGTGGGAGGTGTTAGATGCCCTGGTGGAGGAATTGGTGGCAGCGGGAAACAAAGACTCATTGGTTGTGGGAGATGTGAAGCAGGCGATCTATCGGTGGCGGAATGGGAACTGGCAGATATTGCAGTTGGGCTTGCGACAGAAATACGAGCCTCTGGAGCAGTATCGGCCGGAACAACTGAAAAACAATTGGCGATCGAGGGAGGAGATCGTTGGGTTCAATAATGAACTCTATGGTGCACTGGCTGAGTTGGCCGAAGTGGAATTGGCGAATGCCTTTTCGCAGTACGGAGTAGATCAGGGAGGAGAAACTTCTATTATCGGCGATATATTTGCAGGTCACGAGCAGGGCATTCACGAGAAAATGAAGGAAGCCAGAGCTGGCGGTTTTGTTTGTATCGATGGGTTTTTAGAGCCCAATAAGGATAGTGGTATAGAGAAGGAGGAGCAGGAGGTTTATTTTTTTGACTTGATCAGGGATCGTTTAGTTTCGCTCAAGAACCGGGGCTTTTCTCGTTCCGATATTTGTATTTTGGTACGTCGGGGAAAAGAGGCTCTGGAAATATCTGAATATTTATTGGAATGGCAGAGAGAGGACCAGGACACTTTTACTTTCACCTCTCCCCAGGCTTTGGAATTGTCAAATTCATATATCGTTCAGGGTCTAATGGCCTTTTTCAAGCTGATGATAGGTCGCGAGGTGAAAGTGGCCTGGCTCGAGTGGGAACAGGCGGTAGAAAAACTACAGTGCGGGGGATTGAGTCGGGGTGTATTAGAGGAAATGATCCGGGATGCGCAAGCGCAATCCCTTTGGGAAATAGCGGAGCGAGTAGTGGTGGAGACCGAATGGTCAAAAATAGAGGCTGAACTTCCCTTCTTATTGGAGTTTCAGAATCAAATTTTACAATACGTCGATCAGGAGCAGGGGCACCTTAGGGATTGGGTCGATTTTTATTACGACCGGGAGATTTTTAGGAGCTCGATTATTTTGCCAGAAAATCAGGATGCCATACGCGTCTCGACGATTCATAAATCCAAGGGAATGGAATACCCCGTGGTATTATTACCCTATATGGATATGGATATTACCTCTGTATCGAAAAGCGTAAATAAGACGATTATATGGGCAGAGCACTTTGCTCTTATGGGTCGGCAATGGTCCACTTACCCACTTGAATTTGGCCGGCATTTGGCGTATAGTACGTTATCAGAAGAGTTTTCACGGGAGTTTATAGCCCAGTGGATTGACACTTTGAACTTGTGTTATGTCGCGACGACAAGACCCAGGGAGGAAGTGCATCTCTTTTTGAAGGAAGTGGAGCCACAAAAACCTGTTAAATTATTGAGTCAACTCCTTTGGGACGCTTTGAATTCGGAGGGTGCGCAGGACATTCAGTCCGAGATGGGGCATAAGAGAATAGTTCGGGGAGTCCCCATGGAGAATCGCGTTAGGAAAGATGAGGAGGAAGATTATGATTCCATTGCTCTTCGGGAATACCGCGGGGCTCGACCTATACCGTCCATTTCAGATCCCGGAGGAGGCTTGCAGGAAGAATCGGAGAACAACGCATTGAGCCGTGGGCGAAAATTGCACGAAATATTGGAGCGCGTGTACGACGAAGAGAGTTTGAACCGATCCATAACGGCCGTCATAGAACAAGGGGTACTAGTTGAAGAGGAGCGCGAAACATATTTCGAGGCTTTGTCACCTCTTATGCATCACGACGAGATTGGTCCTTTACTGGGTCTTAAAGAGGGGCGCATGGTGGAGCGCGAGTTATTGGTTCCGGGCAGTGTAATACAACGTCCGGACCGGGTCATTCGTCAGGAAAATCGCACCTTGGTTATTGATTTCAAAACCGGGAAGAAATATCCCGCCCACCGGGATCAAATCCGCAATTACATGAAGAGCCTGGTAGAGATGAAGGCACCGACGGTGGAAGGATATCTGGTGTATATCGATGCCGTAGAGGTGGATCGCGTAGAATTATCTTAAATTTTATCAAAACGCAGAAAATATGTTTCTTCAGGAGGTCGCTCAAAAGATACAAGCCCGGCAAGAGGGAGATTTTAGTCAAACGTTAATTCTCACGCCAAACCGCCGAGCTGGATTGTTTCTACAGCGAGAAATTCAGTCTCTCAACTCAGAACCCATTTGGTCTCCCATCATGATGACCCTGGACGAGTGGATCAAGTATCAGGTCGAAGAAGTAGAAGCCGATCGTTTGTCAGTTATTTATAAGTTATATGAGTTTTGGAATCAGGCCTTAGATCAAAAGGAGACCTTTGAGAACTTTTACTTTTTTGGTCAGCGGCTGCTGGATGATTTCGATCAGTTAGATAAATATAGAATTGATGCCGACCGCTTATTTACAAACCTTGCGGATGAGAAAGATATCGATGCCTTATTTTCTGACTGGAAGCAGGAGTTAATCGATCATTTGCGACAATTTTGGAGCTCTGTGCAGACCGTGCAACAAAATCAGGGTGAGTCGGAGCAACAAATTGAGAATTTTACCTTTTTGTGGCGGCGGCTGGGCGAGATGAAGCGCAGTTTGGACGAGCGATTATTGGCAGAGAAGAAAGCTTATAGCGGTCAAATGTACAGGCAATTGAGTGATCATTTGTCCCGATTAGACGACTGGCGAGACTATGACATTTATTTTGTTGGGTTTAATCGACTCAACCGATCAGAGCAGAAAGTGATGCGCTATTGCGTCAGTCAATATGGTGCACAAGTCTTTTGGAATTACGATAAGAATCTACTAGAGGAAGGGACGTACAATAATGCCGGCCGGTTTATTCGTGGAGAGCATCTTTATTCCGATGGAAATCATCACAATATTTGCAGCGACTGGATGAATTCTCCGAAGGAAGTGGAGTTGTTTGGGGTACAGAAGAAGGCCGCACAAGCACAATGGGTGGCTCGGATTTTAGAAAAATCCGATGTGTCGGCAGATCGTATTGCCATCATTTTGCCCGATGAGTCATTGCTCCTGCCCATATTGAGCAGTTTGCCCAAAAGGATTAGCGATGTCAATATTTCCATGGGCGTATCCCTCAAGGAGACCCCGATTTTGTCCCTGTTGCAGCAATATTTGACCATGCATCAGCGTCGGATCAGTGATACGGACTGGTTTTTATCCGAGGATGTACAACGAGTATTGGAGCACCCATATGTCGAGTCAGATCAGATATCTTCACTCTCTCTGGATCAATATACCATTTCCTCTGCCGCATTGATCGCGGCTCTGGAACCCATGCATAAGCATTGGTTTGCTCCCATCGAACACGATCGACCCGAGGAGTTGTTCGATCATTTTCTGCAGGGTCTGGAGGCATTGTACCAGTATCAACAAGAGCAATCCGCCGGGGCTGAAGGCCTGTCTCAATACATTTCTGAAATCATTGTATTTGCGGGTCAACGATTGCGCCGATTGCGGGATATCTATCGCGAGGAGCGCATCGAACTTTCTTTTGATGCTTTGCATGTTTTGATCGATCACTACTTCCGTCATGCCCGCATTCCTTTTAAGGGCGTTCCACTGAGAGGTTTGCAGATCTTAGGGCCACTGGAGGCGAGAAATCTAGATTTTGATCACGTCATTATCCCACAGATGAACGAGGGCTCCTTTCCGGGAAGTCCCTCACAGTCCCTCATTCCCTACCATTTGCAGAAGGCCTTCCGCATTCCCGTTCCTGAGGAGGCATTAGCTGAGGAGGCATATTACTTTTATATGGCCATTGCCAGGGCCTCTAAAGTGAGCTTATTATACAATGAACTGACGGGAGATTTGGGTGCTAAAGAGTTGAGTCGCTTTGCGCAATCTATTCGACTGTTTTTGCCCCCGTCCTGGACCTTGAAGGAGAAAAAACACCTGCAGTCCAATCAGAGTACTTTTCAAGATCCAGTCATTATAGAAAAAACCCCGGAAATCCGGAGTGCAATTCTGGCGGACTTGAAACGGGGTCTCTCACCATCTAAATTGCAAACCTATTTGGATTGTTCCCTGAAGTATTATCTAAAATACATAGAGGGAAGGAGAACGGAAACCACAACGGATCGCAAGTATTCCGGTTTGACACTCGGGCGCGTTTTGCACAAAACCATGGAGAATTTGTACGAGAAGGGCAGGAATTATACCCCAGAGGATATTGATAACTTAATGGAAAAAGCCGAATCCATGGTTCAGGAGATTATGGAGAAGAACTTAAAGATTCATCCGAAATTTCAAAATCGGGGTGAGTTATTACTCATTAGAAATTACATCATTGATCGGGTTCGCCATATTTTGGAATACGATAAGAAGTGGGCGCCCTTTACCATGGTACAGCACGAATTTGATGTGGGGGACTATAGCGACAGCTCTATCCCCATTCGGGGTGTGGAAGGCCTAAACTCCATTCGGTTTAAGGGAATAATAGATCGGGTGGACAAAAAGGGGAGTCTTTTGCGCCTATCGGATTACAAAACAGGTGTTATTTCTCTAAGGAGTAACCGTCCGAGCAGTGAGATCGCAGATTGGGAGGATATGATGGCTAGCGAACAAAAGCAATATCATTCACTTGCCATTCAGTTGGGACTATATGGATGGGTAGTTGGTCGCTTAAAACCGAGTTCACTAGGTTCTTTTCAAGACATACAATTGGGGAACTACACCGTGCAGGAGATGAGTAATCCAGCAGAGTATGATCATCGCTTTCGAAAGGGTAGGAAGGTTCTGGAATCCCTGGATGCAGATGACTATCACTCCATTGAAGCCGGCTTAACTCAAGTTTTCAGGGAAATGCTGGATCCCGAGCGGGCGTTTTACCAAACGGATGATACCTCGAAATGCAACTTTTGCCCTTTCAACCAATTTTGTAAACGGACCGATCCGGCATTCTTTGGATAGAGGCAAACAGTCGATTTGTCGATTATTTCTGGTGTTTTGTCGACAATGATATTGTATTTGTAGTTCTCAAGCAATCTGATTTGAGATGGTAAGTTTATTAATTGTTGTTTAGATACATAAAATGACTTTGTTCTGCTTACTTCACTCTCAAACTAACCATTCTGCCTACAAAATCAAACATGAATAAAACAACGACTCCAATTACTATTCAGAGAAAGACTCAATTCGACGTAGAAAAGACTATTGGTCATCAGTCTGCATTACTGACCACCCGATTGAGAAAAACGCTGCTTGATATTTTAGAAAAAAACAATTTAGACATTAACCCCGATGAGTTGGGAGTCCTTTCTAATTTAATGAAGCGCCCGTCTATGACGATGACGCAGCTTGCTGAATGTATTCTCAAGGATAACGCAAATGTGACTCGATTGGTCAAGGGGTTGGAGAGAAAGGAGCTTTTGCAGAAATCACAAGACCCATCGGATAAAAGGATTAGCAGGATTTCTATCACTGGCTTGGGCATTGAAAAAGTAGAAAGAGCCCTGGACAAGATGGAAAACTTAACACAAAGAGCTACGTATAATATTTCTCAAAAAGAACACGACGATACCTGCGAAGTTCTTACTCGCATCAATGATAATCTAGCGGAGTTTCTAGCTTCTGATGAAGCTTAATCCATATTCTTACTCCTTAGACATGCCTTGGAAACGGGACTAGAAAACGATTTAGGGGATTCAAATTTAAGTGTAGTTTTCCTTTTTATCCTTTGCGTCAGCAGGGTTCACAGTGCATTTTTAGGTATATAATGAATATGGGATTGAGATAATATCTCAGCATTGATTGACTATATTGCCATTTCATTGATGTTTTTTTTATAAATTGCCTCTCTTAAAACATTGATATGCATCGTCTCGCCAGTTTAAGATTAGGTTGTTTAGCTCAGAAAAGGTTGGTTCTCATCTTCTTATACTTGCTACTGAGTTTTCTTGTGTTGAGTAGCCTGAGTGCACAAGTCACGATCAGTGGTAGTATAGTAGATGCCGAGAATAATGACCCCTTGATTGGGGCTACCATTTTAGTTCGCGAAACGAGTGAGGGCGAGGTGACGGATTACAATGGCGAGTTTACTTTATCGACCGAAGCAGAGTTTCCCATGGCCTTATTGATCAACTTTATGGGATATGAAGAGCAAGAGTTGGTCTTAACCGAAAATAATTCTCCATTAAAGATTCAAATGAGTTCGGGTGGAGTCATTCTCGAGACGATCAATGTGAAAGGGCAAAGGTTGTCCGAGGAGCGAAAAAAAGAACCATTGAGTGTAGAAACACTTGATTTGATTGCGATAAAGGAGACGCCTTCTGCGAGTTTTTACGAAGGACTTGGCAACTTATCTGGTGTTGATTTGACTACAGCGAGTTTGGGATTTACTGTAATCAACACGCGAGGATTTAACTCTACGAGTCCTGTGCGTTCTTTGCAAGTAATAGATGGAGTGGATAATCAGTCTCCGGGTTTGAATTTTTCTCTGGGTAATTTCCTGGGCTCTCCGGAGCTGGATATATTGAAAGTGGATTTGGTGCAGGGAGCTGCCTCTGCCTTTTATGGTCCCAATGCATTTAATGGGGTTATAGATATGCGGACGAAAGATCCTTTTTTCCACAAAGGGTTAGCGGCAAGTATAAAAGTTGGAGAGAGAAGTATGGTGGAAACTTCCATTCGCTGGGCAGATGCTATCAATAATAAAATTGGAGACCCCGTATTCGCCTACAAATTCAACTTCTCGTATTTGACCGCCAATGACTGGGAAGCGGAAAATTACGACCCGGTGGATGCTTCTGAGGTCACTAAAGAAAACCCGGGCGGATTTGATGCGGTGAATGTTTATGGAGACGAGTACTTTCCCGTCAATGACGCTAGTGGTGCCAGTCCCTGGAGTGATGCCGCGGGTCTGGGGACATTCTTCAGAACTGGTTATAGGGAAATTGATTTAGTCGATTATCGCACTGAAAATATTAAGGCAAATGCTTTATTTAGTTTTCGATTGCAACCAAATAAGAGAGAAGAGTCCTCGGTATTGGAGTGGGCTTCCAATTTTGGGTCTGGTACGACGGTCTATCAAGGTGATAATCGATTTCGATTAGAAAATATACTGTTTTTTCAAAATCGTTTGGAATGGAGAAAGAAAGACAAATACTTTTTGAGGATGTACGCGACGAATGAGGATGCCGGAGACTCTTACGACCCCTATGCAACGGCATTGCGCCTTCAGACGAATGCAAAGAGCAATGAGGATTGGGGCCTGGATTACAGGCGATATTGGAGATCCTCTGGTCTGGGTAACATCCGAGGAAAAATGAGGCAAAACGGCTATCCCGATTTACAGTTTGATGTTGAAACTGGAACCTTTACTTTTGATAATGGGGCCGCTGAGGAATGGATCATGAATTTCAGTGATTCACTGCAATATTGGCACCAATTATCCGAGTCCTATGCCAATGCTGACGGTGGCTATCTAAGTCCCGGAACAGAGGGCTTTGATGATGAGTTTGATCGCCTGACAAGTGCTAAGAATAACGAGGAGGAGGGAGGAACTTTGTTTTTTGATCGATCCGCTTTGTATCATGCACAGGGAGAATATCAATGGGAGCTGCCTTTCTTCGATAACTTTAGGACAGGCTTTAGCTCCCGTTTGTATCGACCGAATTCAGACGGGACAATATTTATCGATACCGCAGGAACGCGCATCACTAATTTTGAATACGGGTTTTATACGGGCTTTGACAAATTATTTTTCGATGAAGAGTTGACCTTCAGCGCTTCTTTGCGCATGGATAAGAATCAAAATTTTGACTTTGTTTACAGTCCTGCGATGAGTCTGGTGTGGAACCCGGGAAGAGACAACTATTTCCGTTTTTCTTTCTCTTCTGCCATTCGGAACCCAACGCTTTCCGACCAATATCTCTCTCTGGATGTAGGTCCGGCTATTTTATCCGGGAATCTCGAAGGAGTAGATTCTCTGGTGACTCTAGAGTCTTTTTCTGATTATCGCAATACATTAACTTCAGATACTCTGTCTTATTTCAATATCGATCCCATTCAACCAGAGCAAGTGCAGACATTTGAACTTGGGTACCGAACGATTTTATGGAACGATATCTTCTTAGATGGCGGGTATTACTACAACTTTTACACGAATTTTCTGGGATACAATATTGGGATTGATGCCGATATAGGAGATAATGGATTGATTCGAGACCTTCAGGTGTTTCGGTATTCAGCTAACTCAAGAAAGGAAATAACTACACAAGGTGTATTTCTCAGTCTAAAGTACTATTTCGATAAATTTAGCCTGTCCGGTAATTATTCATGGAATAAGTTGAACTCTTTTGAAGAGGACCCCATCATTCCCGCCTTTAACACCCCTGAACATAAGTTCAACATTGCATTTGGTGGACGTAATTTAATTGCAAATATATTTGGAAGTCCAATAAAAAATCTTAGTTTTAATGTGAATTACAAGTGGATTGAGGGCTTCTTATTTGAAGGGTCGCCTCAATTTACTGGGTTTATTCCTAGTTATCAGTTGTTAGATGGACAAATTAGTTGGAGGTCCGAGACCATTCACACGACGTTTAAACTGGGGGCGACAAATATATTGAACAACCGACAATTCCAGACTTATGGAGGACCGCGAATTGGGCGGCTCGCTTATTTTTCCGTAACGTATGACTGGAGGAATAAAAATTAGCTTTCTCTTTAATCACTAAAATAAACAATATGAAACAGATTTTTACAGTATTCTTGCTGTGCTTTTTTAGTTGCAGCGCATTATTTGCTCAAAGCCGATATGTCGAAGAGATTTTCGACGAGGTCAATGTCACTTATGATATAACCTACGGTGTGAACGCCACAGTAATTGCTTTACCTCAAGTAGGAGAAGCGATACCTCAGGAATTGAAATTGGACGTATACCAGCCCGAGGGCGATACTGAAGCAGAGCGTCCTCTAGTTATCATTTTTCACACGGGCAACTTTTTGCCTCATCCTGAAAACGGAAGTACCGGAGGGACGAGAACCGACTCATCTATTGTAGATATTGCCAATCGCCTGGCTCGGATGGGATATGTTTCTGCTATTGCTACTTATCGGCAAGGATGGAATCCAGTTGCCAATGAGCAGGAAGAGAGAATTTTCACCTTGATTAATGCCGCTTATCGTGGAGTTCAGGATGCCAGAACTGCGATTAAGTTTTTCAGGCGAGATGTTGCAGAACAGGGCAACTCATTTGGTGTAGATACAGATCGCATCGTGCTATGGGGTGAGGGTACTGGTGGATATATTTCTTTTAATACTGCGGTGTTAGATGATTACAACAAAATTCCATTGACTCCAGGGGGTAAATTTATTACAGAAATAGGAGGTATGCCTTTCCCCATGGTTGTCGAAGCGATAAATGGTGATATCTACTGCGACTCTGTAGGCATTACACCTCCCGGGTATCCAGGGTTTCCAGCGGGTGACACCTTGAACTATCCCAATCATGTGGGATACAATAGTGATTTCAACTTGAGTGTAAACATGGGCGGAGCTTGTGGAGATACTTCCTGGATTGATCCGGGTCAAGTTCCTATTATTTCCTATCACGTGCCGACGGATCCGAATGCCCCCTATATGGGCGATGTACTTATAGTGCCCGGATTTAATTTGCCTGTGGTTGAGGTTTTTGGAAGTTATACGGTTCAGGAGTTTACTAACCGATATGGAAATAATGACGCTTTTGCCGACATGGAATTCGATAATGATTTTTCAGAGGTTGCCGAAAGTAGAAATGATGGATTAGATGGTTTGTTTCCTATTATAGGTTTCGATGGCCCCAATGATTCTTCTCCATGGCAATGGTGGAATCCCGATGAGAATGTCAATCATGGGAATGGAATTATGAGTAATCCAAGTATGAGTCCTGAGAAGGGCAGAACCTATATTGATACTATAATGGCTTACTATGCACCCAGAGCGTGTGAAGTGCTGAATTTGGAATGTGAACCGGTGAGTGCAGAACCTCTAATTGAAAAAGCTGAATTTACAGTTGCTCCAACTCCTGCTCGTGACATGATGAAAATTACTGCAGACCGTTCTAATGTAATTACGGATTGGCAGATGTATGATATGCAGGGTAGAATTGTTCAAGAGAAAAGAGGATTAGAGGCTCAGACAGAACTTGTCAATCGAAATGGACTCTCTAGTGGACAGTATATTCTCAAGGTGGCGTTTCAAAATGGAACGACCGCTTCCAAAATGGTGATCTATCAATAAATAGGATCATTCTTGATGGCAAAAGAAAACGGAGATTGCAATTGCAGTCTCCGTTTTCTTTTTTCAGCTCCCTTTTCAACCATGGTATTTTACTTGCATTCAATAGTCCAAGAGGGAAGGGGCTTCATTGAGAATGAGATAACAGGGGGATCATCATTTTTGTGATTTCACTATTAAGTTCTGTGAATCGACAACAAATTAAAATCAATTGTTGGACTGTCCATCAGCACCTTCATCCTGAAAATTCAACTCGAAACCTATTTTTTGATTTGGTTCGTCATCGTCAAAATCTTCCATTAGTGTTATCTCTGCAACAAACTCCTCCATGTGGCGGATGAGGTAGGGGTTTTTAAGCTCTTCCGGACGATAAATAGCTAGAGTTTTGGGTTGATGGGGCTGACCGTAATTCTCAATGTGAGGATAATTGATCATGACCATTATTTTCCCGTTGAATAGTTGTTGATACAGGAGTGCTCCGTTGTGTTTGATCATGTGCCTATCTATTTCTTCATTGACTTTATGAAAAAGACCACTTTTCGACTCTCCCAGTGTTAGTACGACTGCTTCCAGATTCTCAATTTGGGTTTTAGTGACGACTTTCGCTTCCAAACCACTGAGTTCAACTAATTCTTCAAGCCCGGTTGTAATTTCCTCTCTCAGGCTTTCTTTCCAGGCTTTTCGGTATTCTTCCGTGTTCTCAATGACTTCTTTGTACTTTTTCACCTTTCTAACTAGGTTTCTTACTTCTGTAGGGTTCATGTAAAAATTTTTTGTGGTATGAATATTGTTGAATATAATAATAAAGAAGATACCTTTTGAGTTATTTAAGGACTTATTCGTTTTGTGAAATCGCAAGTCATTACAAATGAACAAATTATGAACAATAACGTTATAAAGATATGGCTAGTAAAGATGATGTAATAAACGAAATCGAATCACTCTATCAATCGATCGAAAAAAACATAGGGGAAATTGAAATAGCTATTAAGGTTAACGGAGAAAATCCAAGAGTTCAACTTAATAACCACTTGAATAGGTTAAAAACGATTAGATTTAAGCTACGCACTAGCTTAGATGGCTTGTTGAAAAACCCCTCAACAGATATTGATAAAGTGGAAGATGTTGAAATTTGGACGCTCATATCTAATGCGCGAAAATTGTTAGAGGAGCAAAAGAAAGTCATCAAGAACAGGTAAATTTTTAAACTAAAAATAATAGTATGAAAGACGGAACGAAATTTGGAATTGGATTAGGAATAGGCTTAATTGCCGGAGCAGCGACCGGTTATTATCTCACAAGTGATGAGGGCAAGAAAATGAGGAAAGAAGCTGGTAAGAAATGGGACAATATGGAAAAAAAGTCTCGGAAAATCTTAGACGAAAAGACTGGAGAAATATCAGAGAATCTTCAAGGCTTTTTACACCGCGTTGAATCGCAAATAAAATCGCTCGTAGAGAGAATGGAGCGGGCGGAAAAGAAGTCCAGTTCAGTAGCACGCCAGGGACTTGATGCTGCCGACGAAGCTTCTTCAGAGGGGGCAAAGGCGGCTAAGAAGAAAATTGAAAAGGCTGCAGATAAGGCTAAAGAAGTTCTAGATTAATTGAGAAATAATTTATGAAGGAGTATTTAGTTGAACTAACGTTACTGGTAAGGAAGTACCTTGAGCTATCACTTGAAGAGCTCAAGCTGGGCCAAATGAAATTATTTGTTAACCTAATGGCCGGGCTGGTACTCTTATCATTGGTCGGGGTGTTGTCTCTTTTGGTACTTGTTTTATTAGTAGCTGCTGCTTGTGTTTTCTTAGCTGATCTTTGGAACTCTGTGACCTTGGGGTTATTAGGTGGAGCTGGATTTTTAACTATTTTGCTTTTTGTTTTCAGAGTATTTAGTGATTCTTTGCTATTGACTCCCATTAGGAATATGATTACCAAGATGATAACTAAAGACTCATGAAGGAAATTAGTAGTTATAGAGAGTTGGTCAAAAGAAGAAAGTCAGTTCAACTGGAAAGGGAATTTCTAGAAAGGGAAATCCTCCAATTGCACGAAAACCCAAGTAGTGAATCTTCAGGGATGTGGAGATGGATTTATAATCTTCATCCTCGGGACATATCGAAGATTTGGGAGGTAGGTACATTCCTGATTCGTAAATTACGAACATCAGAAGAAAAGAAAAGTGAAAGTTAGTATATTTTTCACTATATTTGTATAAATTAAACAATCAATCATGAAACTATCAAAGCAGTTAATTATTTTATCACTTCTCGCTGTCAGTTCATTTGGCCTTATTTCTTGTGGTTCAGAGGGTGAAAAATCAGAAAAGGAGAAAATGGAAAAGTCTATGGATGAGACTAAAGAGGAAGCTAATAAAGCAATCGAAGAAGCGAACAAGACCCTTTCAAGCCTAAATCAATCTATCAAAGAGCAAATATCAAAGCTGTCCAATGAAATGAAAGATGCTGAGGGAGAGGCAAAAGAGGGGTATGAAAAATCAATCGAAGAGCTGAAAAACCTTGAGAAAAAGACAAAGGAAATGATGAATGATTCTGAAGAAGCCACTGAGGAGAAAGTTAAGCAAATGAATAAGAAGGCAAAGGAATTAAAGCAATCGTTTGAAGATTGGGTAGAGAAAAATATGTAATATCTTTTACTTAATAAAAATAGCCATACTTAATCCTTTAGGTATGGCTATTTTTATTTGCTTCCTTATATTTTTGTCGTTCAAGAAATCAAATTATGCTTGAGGCTTCTCATCTGAAATACAAGTATACATCCGGAGTAACTTTGTCATTCCCTTCAATAGAGGTTACTTCAGGCGATTCTCTACTTATTTTGGGGAACTCGGGAAGTGGAAAGACCACTTTTCTTCAGTTGTTGGCTGGCATCCGTAAGCCTACTCAAGGTCAGATCGTATTTGATGGGATTTCTTTAGATTCTATGTCAGCCTCGACCTTAGATAAGTTTAGAGGGCGAAATATTGGGATCGTCTTTCAGCAACCCTACTTTATCGATGCCCTGACCGTTGAAGAAAATATGATGGCGAGCTGTTATTTCTCTTCTATGAAAAGAGACGATCAAAGGGGAGTCCAATTGTTGGATCGGCTGAATATTCGCCAAAAAGCAAAATCCAGCCCGAGACAGTTAAGCGTAGGGGAACAGCAAAGAGTCGGCATTGCTTTAGCTCTTATTAATCAACCTAAGCTTATTCTAGCAGACGAGCCCACATCTGCTTTGGATGACAATAATGCTCAGGCTGTATTGAATCTTCTTCGAGAAGAGGCAGATCGACTGGGAAGTGCTTTAATCATAGTTACTCACGATAAGCGGCTAAAAGATAATATTGAGCAAACAATTACTCTATGAACCTATTGTCCATCAGCTGGAAAAATATCCAGCATAAGCCGACTTCTGTAATATTGAGTCTCGTGCTCTTTGCACTGGGCGTGGGTCTGGTAGCCTTTTTACTTCAAGTAGATAGACAGGTGCAGCAAAAATTTGAAAACAACCTGGCAGGTGTCGATTTAGTGGTCGGAGCGAAAGGCAGTCCCTTACAATTGATTTTGAGCAGTATGTACCATATTGATGCTCCAACTGGAAATATTAGTTTGGAGCAGGCTCGCCCTTTTTTAAACCCGCAACATCCTTTGGTAGATTTAGCAGTTCCCCTTTCCTTGGGAGATAGTTTTAAAGGGTATCGAATTGTGGGAACAACTCGTGATATTCTTGAATTATATGATATTCAAATGTCCGATGAAAAGTTGTGGCAGAAAGACTTTGAAGTAACGGCAGGTGCAGAAGTGGCAAAAAAGTTAAAACTATCTGTCGGAGACGTTTTTCAAAGCTCCCACGGATTTACTGAAGACATCCATTCGCACGATGAGCAACTGGAAATAGTGGGAATACTAAATCCGACGAATACGGTTTTAGATCAATTGTTGTTGACTACTCCGGCAACCTTTTGGAAGTTACATAATCATGGGGAAAACCTCCCCGAAGGAGACGATCGTGCCGGCCATGATCATAAGGATGGTAATCATGTCGGTCATGATCATCACGATCACGATCACGATCATGGAGATGCTGGTAATGATAGCGAGACAATGCTCTCTTCTTCCTCTAACGCATATTTGCTTCAGCAGGAAGATAGCCTTTCGATAACCTCCCTTTTACTCACATTTAAGGGCAGGAATTTTCAGGCCTTGAATCTGGGAAGAAATATCAATGAGAATACTGATATGCAAGCGGCGAGTCCGGCAATAGAAATTAATCGCTTGTTCTCCCTTATGGATACAGGAACACGAGCATTGAATGCTCTGGCTTTGGCCATTATTTTTGTTTCTGGTTTGAGTATTTTTTTAGCGATGTTGAATAAACTGAGAGACCGAAAATTAGAATTGGCCTACATGAGAGTTAAAGGGGCTTCGAGAACTCAAGTGTTTATGCTCATTATTTTCGAAGGACTCATTATTGCTTTTCTCGGTAGTCTACTGGGATTCTTATTGAGTTATGGAGGGATTTATTTGTTATCTACGAGTATGGAGGCGAATTATAATTATAGTTTATCTGCCGGATCCTTCTCTATGGCAGAGCTTTATTTGTTTTTTGGGGCACTGGTTATGGGCGCTCTTGCTGCAATCCTTCCAGCTATTCAGGCTTCGAAAACTGATATTTCAATCACTTTGGAAGGAAATTAGATCCCATTTTTATTTTCTTCCCCTATCTTTGAGAAATTTATGGCTAAAACTACACAGGTATGAGTTTAAGGGGCTTTTTTGTTATTGCTGGCTTTTTTGTTGTTTTTCTTATTGCTTGTTCCACTCCTGAAAAATCAAGAGAGTTTTCCCCTGTCGCTGGTTTGGAGCAAATGCGAGATAGTATAGATAGTATTTTTAGTGCTATGAATCCAGCATTTGCCATTTATGATAATGAAAAAAGAGCGGAGTTTTTGGCCCAGAAGATTCGAGAAAATCAAACCCCCGGAGTAATATTTGATTTTGCCAAGGAAAAGTTGAATGCCGGAGACACTGAAACATCGATATCAATCATTGAGAATATCCTCAACAATAATCCCCAGTTAAAAACAGTGACTTCGAGTTCACTCATTTTACATGAGTTTTTAGGGATTTGCTACTTGAGATTGGCAGAGCAAAAGAACTGTCAAAATTTTCATAGCGCTGAGTCTTGTATCGTTCCCCTCCAGGGGGGTGGGGTTCATAGAGATAAAAGCCCGGCACAACGTGCTAAAGAGATTTATCGGGGAATTCTTGACTTCCGGCCTGAAGATCTGGAAACGCGTTGGCTACTCAATATTGCTTACATGGCTTTGGGAGAATATCCGGATGAGATTCCCGAAAAGTACTTCATCGAATTACCAAATGAGCAACAATGGGAGCCAATGGAGAATATTGCCGGCTCGCTTGGCGTAGATGTGAATGACCTTTCCGGCAGTGTGATTGCAGATGACTTTACGAATAATGGATACCTGGATTTGATGGTTTCTTCCTGGGGGGGCAAGGGATCCATAAAGTTTTTTGTTAACCAAGGTGCCGAGGGCTTTAAAGACAATACAGAGGCAAGTAATTTGAACCTGTGCTACGGAGGACTCAATATTAAGCAAGCAGACTTTGACAATGATGGTTGGATGGATTTTATCATTTTGAGAGGGGCCTGGAAACCCAATTTGGAATGGGGAATACCACCCAATTCTCTCATCCGAAACAATGGGGATGGTACATTCTCTGATGTTACTTTCGAAGCGGGCTTGTATAGCCAAAGACCGTCGCAATCTGCTGTATGGCTTGACTATGATTTAGATGGTCTGATAGACCTTTTTATTGCGAATGAAACAACAAAAAGCAGTGGAATCGACTTTCCCTGTCAACTTTACAGCAACAATGGCGATGGGACCTTTACAGATGTAGCAGAGGATCTACAGCTTGATTATGTGGGGTATTTCAAAGGAGTAGTAAGCGGGGATATAAATAACGATGGCCGGCCGGATTTATTTCTGTCTAATTTGGATGGGAACAATGTGTTATTAGAGAACCGAAAACAAAATGGAAAGGTCGTATTTCACGATATTTCACAAAAAGCAGGGGTGGAGTTTCCTCAATCGGCCTTCCCTGCCTGGTTTTTCGATTATAATCAGGATGGATATGAAGATATTTATGTGGCCACCTTTGACAGCACTGCTTTTAAGAACCAATCTGGGGAATTTGCAGCGAGTATGTTGGGTATGGAGGTGAACTGCGAACCCAATTATTTATATGAAAACCAGGGCGACGGTACATTTCTAAATGTAGCCCCGGATAAGTTTGACTTTCATGCCTTATCCACGATGGGATGCAACTATGGAGATATAACGAACTCGGGATTTCCCGATTTTTATTTGGGAACCGGCGCCCCGGATTATCGATCAACCGTTCCAAATCGATTGTTTATCAATGAGGAGGGGGCGCATTTTACTGATGCTACCTTTGCCACTCAAACCGGGCATGTTCAAAAAGGACATGGTATTTGCTTTGCTGATTTTAATCACAATGGACGACAAGATATTTATGCTGTTATGGGTGGGGCATTTTCCGGGGATGTTTTTCACAATGCGCTTTACGAAAACCAGCAAGCAAAAGGTTCCTGGGTGAAGTTGAAACTAGAGGGGCAGAAAAGCAATGCTGCTGCCTTTGGCGCCCGGATTCAGGTTCACGGAGTCGACGCAAACGGATCCAAAATGATCCGATACAGTGCTGTGTCGTCCGGTGCTAGTTTTGGCGGAAACCCGACAGAAGTTCATATGGGGCTGGCAGAGATGGACAGCATTGATTCACTTATTGTATTATGGCCTAATGAAGAACAATTGAAGATCACATATTCCGATATCCGGGTCAATCAACGTTACAAACTGAATGAAAGCGGTACAGTGGTTAATTATCCAGTAAATCGATTTTCTTATCCCACGGATTCTATGCACCATCACCATGACCACCCTATGTAAGGAGGCGCTACTATTTTTTTCTTTACCAATCGTTTATTTTATATCGATGGTGTTGGTAAATAACAACTAGTTGTTACCTTTGTACAAATAATGCTAAAATGAAGTAGACTCAGTGTCTGCTTTGTCAAATACAACACATGATTAGATCAACTGATACCATTGTGATTCGAGTCGCGATGATTGGAGTTTTAATTACAGCAGCTACTTTCTATGGCTGCCAGCCGGACATTAATAAAGAAAGCGAGGTCACTACAGATGCAACGCAAGAGCCCCGTGGTGCTGAGAATATCGCCTACAAATGGGCAAAGAAAGCTCTGGATGCCACAGCATGGGATACGGATCGATTTAAGCCACGTCCAACCATCACTTCCCGCTATCTTGCATTGACGATGGTTGCTATGTACGACGCCTGGTCCATGTACGAATCTGATACAAAGTCAATTTATTATCAAACTGAGACATCAGTTCCTCCGGCTCAGCAACATTTGGAGAATAAGGAAGTCGCAATTAGTTATGCCGCCTACGAGGCACTAAAGGAATATTATTATTCTGATTCCACGGAGTTCCGGGATTACATGGTGGAACTGGGGTATAATCCGGATACTGTAGTTCGGGATCCCTTGAGTCCTGTGAATATTGGCAGAAATGCTGCCTTTCAGGTGATTAAGGCTCGTAAACATGACGGTGCCAATCAATATGGAGAAGAAACAGGTTCAAACGGACAAGCCTACTTTAATTACTTAAAGTATGAGCCTGTAAATACGCCGGATACGAACATAGATATCAACCGCTGGCAGCCCAAGTATTTTGTGAATGAATCCGACGGGAGCTTATTTGCACCGGAGTGTTTGACTCCGTATTGGCAGTTGGTCGAGCCGATAACATTGGACTCGGCCAGTCAGTTTCGTTCACCTCCACCGCCCATGTACGGCGAGGAGCAATTGCGGAAAGAAGTGGCAGAAGTTGTGGATATGCAGGCCAATTTAACTCCCGAGCAAATCGCTTTGGTTGAGTTTATGCGCGATGGTCCGCAGTCGGTCCAGCAGGCCGGCCATTGGTTGAAATTTGCACAGGAAGTATCCATTCGAGACCAACATACATTGGATGAGGATATTCAGATGTACTTGCTTGTTGAGTTAGCTGCTATGGATGGTTTTATAGCATCCTGGGATACCAAAATGCATTACGATTATGCCCGTCCTTATGCTTTAGTTCATGAGTACTTTAAAGGAGATACTATAGTAGGCTGGGCGGGTCCCGGGAAGGGGTTCAAAAACATTCGTGGAGAAGACTGGATGCCTTATTCACCACCTGCTTTTCTATGTCCGCCATTTCCGAGTTATGTTTCAGGGCACAGTACGATTAGTGGAGCATGTGCTGAGGTTCTTCGCTTATATAAAAGTGACGACACCTTCGGCTCGAAAGTTCGCCTTCAACCGGGAGCCCTAACAGAGCCGGATCCGGCATACGACTCCGTAACTTTACACTTTCCAACATTTACTGAGACAGCCGAAATGGCAGGAGTTTCACGAGTTTTAGGTGGATATCACATACAAGCCGATAATGTAGAAGGTTTAGAGCTGGGGCGTAATGTCGCTCATCATGTGTTTGATTATTACAATAGTCTTACAGGCGAGGAAGAAAAAAAGAAAACGGCTCAGAACCCATAAGTTAAGACTCGTTTTGATCAGAATCAATTAAACGGCAAAAAGTGAATACCATGATCAGAACCGATCCCCCTTTCAACGTCACTATTTTTGCAATATTTTTCTCAGTGGTGTTTTGGCAATGTGAATCCACACCGGAACCTGAGACATCGGAAGCCTTGTTTGAAGTAGTAGATCCGTCCTTTTCAGGGGTCGACTTTATAAATACCTTAGAGTCTAATCCGAAAACAGCTAGAAATAATATTCGGTATGATTATTATTATAACGGCGCAGGGGTAGCCGTTGGTGATGTCAATAATGATGGATTGCCAGATATCTTTTTTGCGGCAAATGAAGGAAAAAATCGACTTTATATAAATCAGGGTGACTTTCAGTTTAAGGATGTAACAGAAAAAGCAAATATAAACCCGCCCTCTAAAAATTGGAGTACCGGAGCTATTATGGCTGATGTGAATGGGGATGGCTGGCTAGATATTTATGTTTGTCAGGCAGGATATGCCATTTATGAAGATCGATCCGATCGAGAGAACCTTCTTTTTATTAACAATAAAGATGGGACATTTACTGAATCTGCTGAGTCGTACGGAATAAACGATGCAAACGAAAGTGTGAGTGCAGCTTTTTTCGATTATGATAAAGATGGTGATTTGGATTTATATGTGCTCAATGAATCACAGTATGCAAAACGAGTTTTTCGAGACGTATTTAAAGAACTTGAAGACCCGAAAAATCTCAGGGAGGCTAGCGGTAGCTTGTACCGAAATGACGGGGGAAAATATGTTGACGTTACAGAAGCTTCC
>JAWLFI010000265.1:0-2751 GCA_041685645.1 Saprospiraceae bacterium
TTAGAAATTGAGGACACTAGCGAATAAAACATTTAGTATAAAAAGAATAGTATTTGTTATAAATATAATGCCACAACCAAAACAAATCACTACAATCAATAGTTTAAAAATAATGATACACTTCTAGATTCATTCGCACATTTATAATGCGAAAAAACTAGCTTAGCTTGCATAAATAATGTTAGCATTATGATAGAGTATAATTATAGTACTAATATCTTGCTAGAAATCAAATAATTCTTAACTTTGTGTATTATATCAAAATTCTAAACAATGGGGAAAATCACTTTAACTGAAATTGAGAAAAAGCGACTGATCGATCAGTACAAATCAGATTTGCGGCAACTTTTGTATCAGGTTGAGCATGTTCATGGTCTAATTACGGAATTAGAATCCGATTTAGAGGATTCGACGATTCCCGATTTAAATCTATCACAGATGGCGGCATCTGCTAGTGTAAAGCAGACGGGCTCAAGCAGCACAAAAAAGGCAAAAGAACCGGCTAAACCAAAATCTAAGTCAACACAAAAACGCGGACCGGGGAGACCTAGAAAGAATCCGCCAAAAGTAAAAGCACCGAAGTCGAAAAAGGGAAGATCCGGTCCGGGAAGACCTCCCAAAGGATCACATACCTTTGAATATACTACTCAGGACGGTGAGAAGCATGAATTGGGTCCGTGGGATGAGCTTGTGATCAAGTCTATACATCAAGCCAAACAACCACTGATTAATTCAGAATTGTTGGACATTGCTATGAACACGACTATAGGTCAGAAGCAAGGGAAGGAAAAATCACGCTTGATGATTAGTAGAACAATTCACAAATTAGTGAATCGGAAATCCATCCTTAAGAAAGCTGAACACGACGGCCGT
This sequence comes from Saprospiraceae bacterium, assembly GCA_041685645.1. GTDB lineage: Bacteria > Bacteroidota > Bacteroidia > Chitinophagales > Saprospiraceae > JAWLFI01. The sequence continues at coordinate 874 of JAWLFI010000265.1, forward strand.
GGGAATGCATATGCGACTGAAGGTATGCTAGATGAAAAGGGAAAAGTAAAGCCCGGCTTTAAGAGAAAGTAATTTCTCAATAAGATAAAAAAGGGAGTGAAATTGCTCCCTTTTTTTTTACCTAAATCCAAAAGGTAAAAAGGGTCGGGGAAATGTACTTTTGTACACCGAGATATTCCTCCTCCTCGAACTATTCAAACGACCACGAATTTTAACTACATAGACAAGGCTTCCCAAATAGAGCTCTCGTCAACCGTATCCAAAACCCCGTAAGCTTTTTTTAGTTAAAATCTGTAGGCAAACCCTACAGATGGCATTATTGGGAGTTGATCAACTCGGTCGTATTCTACCCTGTCAAAGAAAAAGATGTTTTGACGGTCGTAGGCGTTGGTAGCACTAACAGTCATTTCAATGGCCCCGTATTTTGAAAGTTCCCAGGTCTTTTTCAAAGAAATGTCCAAACGGTGATACACAGGCAATCGGCCTCCATTGATCTGGTCGTCAAATACGATGCCCAAATTGGGGTTGTTCTGCACGACATCTTCATTTAATCCTTCATCAAAGTCATACCTTCCGTAAAATCCCTGGGTAAGGGTAAAGGGAAATCCCGTTCCTAAATTCCATCGTCCGCTGAGCTCCCAGCTACGTTCTTTTCCGAATTGATAGGTTATGAGGACATTGGAGTTATGCCGTCGATCAAAATTAGTAGGATACTCTTGCTCACCGTTGAATCGGTTGACAAAGGCAAGAGAATAGGTCAACCAAACATCCCAGGCGCCCTTGCTGAAGTCCATATTAAAATCTATCCCATATGCTTCTCCGGTTTCAACGATATAGTTGGGATCCGAAGGTAGTAGTTTGTTGCGATTAATATTTATCATTTGATTAAAGTCCTTGAGGTAGGCCTCCAAATTAAAGGTAAAGTGGCGACCAAGGTCATATTCTACTCCGGCCACGTAATGCATGGCTTTTTGTAGACGGGAATCAGTCCGCAAGTTGGTTTCTGGGTCAAAGAGCGTTTCTCTTGGTCCGAGTAAAAAGCCGACGAATAAATTGACAATGTCCCGATCATTGACAGTACTCAACAGGTTTTGAGTATAATAACCTACGGCTCCTTTAAATCGAAAATCTCTTGTGAAGTTATATTTGAAGCGCAATCTAGGCTCTAATTGCAATTCATTAATCGAAGTGTAAAATTGAACGCGCGCAGAGGGCTCCAGGATGAGGTCTCCAATTTGTTGCTTATACTTCATATAAGCCATGAGCTCCGTATTAAAGTCTTCTTGTTCAAAATTAAAACCGGCGAAATTTCGAAACGTAAAATCGGTTCCAATACTATTTAACCCAAAACCGTATTGCAATTCACTTTGTCCACCATAATAGGTAAAGTCTAGTGCTGCATTAATGGTATTAATACTACTGGAGCGAGGATTTCCATCAGCTTCAGATAAGCTCACATCATAGGATGAGGCAGCAATGATCCCCGAAAGAATTAAGCTTGAATTGGATGGAATGACCTTGAAGTTGGCACCCCCACCTGTGGCTTCCCAGTTTAAATTAGCAACTCCCGGAAAATCGACATTATCGCTGAAATTAAATCCAAAAACATCAACCTTTGACCCATTGCCAATAATGTATGAGAGTTTTCCGTAAAAATCCCGGTAATTAAATGGAAGTCCGATGGAGTCAAAAGCATAATTATAGAAAATGTCATCTGTTCTATCTATAAGTGCTTGTTTACTGGCAAAGACCATAGAAAGAGAAGATTCTCTATCTTCGGTCTGAGGAATAATGGGGCCATCCAGGACCACCTTTGCCTGGAAGGGACTAACCGCTGCCACACCTCCCCAGCGTTTGCGATTTCCACTTTTGGTATTG
>JAWLFI010000081.1:0-11273 GCA_041685645.1 Saprospiraceae bacterium
TAGAAACGAAAGTAACTAAAATAAAATAGTCTCAAGGTTTCCATCTAATGAGATCAACTTGTTAACAAAAGTACGAGAATTGATATCAGTTTAAACGATCAAAGAGCTAAATTATTCTAGATTTTGTCCTCCTTGCCTCGTCCAGGATTAAAATGGAAGGGAATCGCCGACTTGGATGTATAGATATATGATACTAATTTCGTCTATGGACTCGGAAGGATTGCTGGCGCGATCCTTTCCTCGTCTAACCCGGATATTTCATAAAAAATCGGTAAAAAAGCAGAAAAAACGGGTATAAATCGTTAGTTTAGAGGTGGTTAAACAATTCTAAAACATAAACAATTCATACCCAGTTTTGAGTACTTCAAAGTTAGCATTTCAGAACAAGAAAACCGAATTTTTATACAACTTTTCTGGTGATAGAGTCACCTCAGACGGAGGTTTGCTTTTATTGAATCGTCTTTTGAAGAGTAATCAGCTCGTAGATTGGTTTTCTTCTTATATTAATGATCGTCGCCATAAATCTTACACTGAACATGAATATGCTGATCTTCTTCGATTACGTCTACTGATGATCTGTGGGGGTTATGAAGATTGCAATGATATAAAGCATTTATGCAATGATCCGGCCGTTGAAAGTTTATTTGACTCTTTGCCCAGTCAAAGTACATTGTGCCGGTTTGAGAACTCAATGAATTTTGGTCAAGTCTATACCATGGCGCAGGGCATGATCGATTATTATGTGGACAACCTAGATCCAAGACGTAAGGAGATTACTATAGATGTTGACTGTACCGATGACCCTACTCACGGCAAACAACAAGGAAGTTTATTTCACGGCTATCATTGGCAATACCAATACAATCAATTATTCTATCTGGATGGACAAACCGGACAAGTCATCTTCCCAGTACTGCGTCCGGGCAATTCGCACACCGCCCGATGGAATGACAGGTTTCTTCGTCTTATCGTAAAGAAAATCAAGCAAAAGCATCCTCATATTCAAGTTCACATCCGAGCGGATGCGGGATACTCCAACGCAGAATTCTATGAATGTGTGGAAGAATTGGATCTTGGGTTTTGTATAGGCATCCCTTCCAATCAACGGCTGAAAGCCTTATTCGAGGAAGAAATAGACTTTATAAGAAAAGAGTTTGTAGACAAAGGCCTCAAGCATCAAATCTTCGTCGGTTCAAAAGACTACAAAGCAGAAAGTTGGAAAACCGAACAGTCTGTTTACGCTAAAATAGAGTCTACCGGAAAGGGACTTAATGTGCGATATTACGTGAGTAACTACACAGAGGTAGACCCAGAAGAACTGTATAAAGAGTTTTATGTCCTCCGAGGAGAGGCGGCTGAAAAAATGGCCGGCCAGTTGAGAATAACCAAGAGAAGAGTTTATTTCATGTTTGCTCGGGGGCATCCCTACCAAAAACTACTTGATCGATTGCTAAAATTTGCGTAAAACCCCATCCCCATCAACTTCCCGGTCCTGAAAAACTCGAGAGAGTAATGGAAATCAGGGCTTGGCATTACCAGATTAGACTCGAAAAGCCACCAATGGATTCAAAATCTCATCTGCTATTTGTAAAATGACCTGATTTTCTATCCGATTCATAAAATGAACCTCAAAATCAGCCCATTTTTTGCATTTAGGACTAATGAGGGCTATGCCTCAGCACTTGGGGTATTGAAATTCATGGGAGGCAAATTACTGCTACCATCCGCACCTTCGATGTGACCAAATTGCTGCTCAAATTTCTTGATATTGTCCCCCAGCGCTTTCATCAGCTTTTTGGCGTGGAAAGGCGTTAAAATGATACGCGATTTGACTTTCGCTTTAGGCATATTCGGAACGATACGCACAAAATCCACTACGAACTCCGTATTGGAATGAGAGATAATCGCCAGATTGGAATAGATACCTTCAGCTATATCGTCTTTTAACTCTATATTGATTTGATTTCCCTTCGTTGGTTTCTTGTTTGACATAATTGATTCATTATTTTGTACTAAGATATGAATTCATATCGCATTTCACGGTGTATTCCGAAGCCTATTGTAAACAAAGACAAAAAAACTCCAACATAAGTCCTATCTTAGGGAACCCATTAAGGTATCAATCCGTTATGAAAATGAAATGTATTTAAATACCTTCACAAGGCCGGTTTTTGGTGTATGTACATACATCGCAGATAAAATGGGCGTCGCTCGGGAGCGCGTTCGTTTGTACTTTATTTATCTGTCATTTCTCACCTTAGGTTCGCCCATCGTGGTGTATCTTTTCATTGCCTTTTGGTTGAATATCAAGAAATACATTCGCAATAGTCACCATTTTCTGGCCGGGCGCTAAGTTTTATAGTTATCTTATTATATGATCCTCATTGTGGACATTATACCCACTTGCTGGTGAGTACTTTCGCACCCTAAAACATGGAGAAGCAGGTAGGAAAGTGCCTGCAACACTATCGATCACTGAACCACAAGCTTCTTGACGACCCGCTCTTGATTTTCAAACGAAAGCACGGCAATATAGGTGCCTTTGGGCCATCCCGACACATCCATGCGAATATGAAGCTGGTCGGCCACCACCTGTTTTTGATAGACCTGTTTACCCTGCATGTCAAAAAACTGCATGTGTATTTATCTGATGGTGCAGGCCTGTCAGATAAACTGGCTCACCGTTTTGATGGCGTGTTATGTTCAGTTTATTCTTCTCTTCACCATGTGTACCCTACCGTCAAGTCAATGCGAAATGGATTATGCCATTCCCAGGACTCTTCAATTCTTGGAGAGAAAAGAATTTTATCAACTTTTTGGAAATTAAATGCTCTTGCATCAAAACCAAAAACAACATGCTGCCATCGATACCTAAGCCCCAGCCTACATTGAATGTCTTCCAATTCAAAGGTGTTTTCCGAATAAGGAAAACCTGACCACCACCCCTCTGAATGTGTAATGCGTCTATGAACTAACCAGTTTGACTCAACAAGAGCAGAAAGATAAAAATTGTCAATCACCTGAAACCAGAATGTCATAGAGGCAGGGGTGCTGAACTTGGAGTATCTATTTTGATTAAGCAAGATAGCCAAACAAGGTCCATCAATAAAGTAACAATGGTTAAAAGACCGTTTAATAGTCGCTTGTTCATAGTTGAAGCCAAGCCCTCCAAAAATGCTAAAACGTTTTATGCCCACCAACTTTCTTTGTATGCGTCCTCCAGCATGATATGTTCCATATTTTTCCGGCGACATGGACAGCAGACGGTCTTGTGTAGAATTTCTTTTGTCATGTGCCTCTATACCTGAATTGAGACTCACTATCCAATTACCAGGGAGTTGGACCTGGGTGAATACTGCCTGAATAGTGAATAAAACACTAACCGTTAAAATTACCTTTTTCATAGCTTCACAATTTTTTCGTTAAGGGTTATACCATCACCAATCAATTGTAGAACGTAAAGCCCGGATGGTAATTCAGCCATGTCCGTTTTGAAGTTATGGGAGCACTCTTCAATTGTTTCCACCTCTTCTCCATCTGTAGAAATTAAATGAGCATCTGGTCTTGAGTGGTTCGCCAAAATGGTTTTCATGACCCTATCGTTTTATGAATAAAAAAAGCTTGAGTCCGCTTCGAAAAATCTATCTACTCCAAATGGTTGCAAAACCAAACATCTTCGTTATCGGATAAAATCTTTCCTCAAGGTAGCTTTGGCTAAGCCTGTGGGCCACCCGCCCGCTTCGCGTTTCCTTCGCTCGCTTCTATGTCGCCTGTGGACATCGACAATCCGGATCGCTCAGTCAATCGCCGTCACAATCTTGAATTTTTCGCTCATTCTCATGATGAAGGTCTTTACGGAGCAGACTCAAGGTTATAATAGTATTTTTTTAGTTGCTATTATACGGCTGGTCTGTATAATACCTGTCTATTCAAAAGCCTCTATTATTATAGATGTCATGAGGGTGCTCTTCCGTTGGTGGATGTGTGGAAAATTTTTGTATTTAATCACCCTTTTTGTATCTATCTATGAATATCACAGAGTGCGTATCCCTGCAAGGGGTGGGAGGGGCCAAGCGAATAGCCCGACTTCATCCCAAGGAGGGCGAAGTACGCTCAAGGGCAGAGGAAGCCCAAATGATGAGTCGAAACGGGCTACGGGATATTAATATACTTATGCGACTGTAAACTCAACCGCCACTGGGGGTGTGCTTTGCAATATTCAACGGTGCGGCGGGTATTTTCCTCGAGCCGGGGACCATCCATCGGTTGAAGATAAAAATGAGAAAAGTTCCAGTCCGCTACTTGATCGGGCTGCACGGCGAGCTGAGGGTAGACGAGCTTGAGTTCATCGCCGGAGCGGAGGAGAACCTCTGCTGAGGGCTTGGGACTGACACATAACCAATCGATGCCTGCGGGGCGGGGCTGGGTGCCATTGGTTTCTACGGCAATTTCGATATGGGAGTTGTGGAGTTCTTCGGTGAGTGGCTCATCGAGTTGCAAGAGGGGCTCGCCGCCGGTGCAGACGACAAAGGGGGCCGTGTTTGAATCGGGCCACAGGGAGAGTATGGTTTCCTTCAATTCCACTGCTGAATAGCGGCCACCCAAAGGCCCATCGGTACCGCGAAAATCGGTATCGCAAAAGTTGCAAACGGCATCGGCGCGATCTTCTTCCCGACCCGACCATAAATTACAGCCTGAAAAGCGCACAAATACTGCCGAGCGACCGGAATGATAGCCTTCGCCTTGCAGAGTATAATATATTTCCTTTATTTTGTACAATCTATTCGATTTTGGGCGCAAAGATAAATAAATCGAAGTCATTCCACAGTTCCCACCCTATGCAAATCCTAAGACATTCTCTCTATTATTTACCCGATAAATCTCCGCCCGGCGATCTTGTCGTTTATCTGGGACTGACCAAATCCGAAGATGGGTTTATCTCTTCCGGTCAGATTCTGTGCCTCAATTACGGCTCAAAAGCGCATCGCATATCTTTTCCGGAACACCATTCTACATCGGAAGTGGTCGATACCCGGAGTGGACTTTCTTTGATTGGATTTACGACAGAAGAACTGCAGGAGCAACCGAAGGTTTTACTGAAGATCCAACAAGTCCAGGAAAAGGCATCACAAAAGCAGCTCAGTGTTCGCATCCGACGCAAACACCTGATCAAAAAGCATTTTTACTACGCAGAAATGAACTTGTATCTCTTCCCACTGGATGCTTACAGGCCGGAAAACAAGGTAAAACAAGAAGATCTCCGCATCTACGCCAGGCAGTTAGAGCAGATTTATTCAACTATAGACAGCGTGTATTCACGCAATCCAACAGAGCTCTCGGAGTTCAAGCCTAAGCTGGACTTGCATGCACATAAAATTTTGGACAATCCCGGGGATTACCGCGGGGATGAAATTTTCATGAAACAGATCGAAGCATTTGAGAAGTATATGGATCAGGCGATTCGCCTGGGGGTAGATCGCATTGAGATCGTTCACGGCATTGGTACGGGGCGGCTGCGGGAGACGCTCAGTCAACGGCTCAAGCAATATAAAGAAGTCGTTGACTTTGACAATGGATTCACTCCCGACCACAAATTTGGCGCCACGGTGGTTTATTTTTCATAGTGTTCTTCCTTCTGCAATTGGGTACACAGATATCGTCCCCGCGATAGGGATAGTAAGGGCGCGACTGAAGGGAGCGGTCCCGAGGATCGCCGCAGGCGATCTCGAGGACGGAACCCCTGCATAGCCCGACCCTCGAGGTATCCGCCGCATGGCGGATACTAGTGTCATTACCACTAAATCCGTTTCAGACCAAGTCTTGATCTTTTTGCTCATATCTGCGGCGACTTTCCAATAACTAATTAGTGGTAATGACACTCGAGGGGATCGCCCAAATCCAAAAAAAATTACTTATCGGGTAAAAAAGAGGGGGCGTCCTGAGCCAATTGATACAGGCTTTTGCCCTGCCAATCGAAATACTCCTGAGGCACCTTCTCCTCAAAGGGAGGATCGGAACGAATCCAGGCGCAATGCATGCCCAGATTGCGGCCGAACTGCATATCGGAAAGGGTGTCGCCGACCATCACGGAGTCTTGAAACTGAAAATCCGGGAATTCCCGCTGAGCACAATGGGCAAGATGGGGGTCCGGCTTACGGGTATTGGGGCGCTTCTCTGCAGAATCATAAGAGGTATAAATGCCATGGATGCGAATGCTGTGACGACTAAGTTCACGCTTCATGTATTGGTGAATCTCCTGAACATCAGACTCTTGCATCAATTTTTTTGCGACGCCTTGCTGATTAGTAACGACGAAAATGTAATCGAAACGGGGCTGTAGTAGTTGCAGGGCTTCAACAACCCGGGGCAAAAACGTAAACTCTGCTACGGACTGGATATAGCCATCTAGTTTGCGGACATTGAGCACGCCATCGCGATCCAGAAAGAGAGCGTTTTCAGGCTTTGGCATGGGGGAAAAGTTGACGTTCTACGCTTTGACAAAACAGGTGTCCGAGGAGCATATGCATTTCCTGAATGCGAGCGGTATTTGCCGCGGGAACGGAGAGTGAAATATCTGCTAATTTGCCAAGGGGATTGGGGGCTTGTTGGGTCAGAGCTACGACTGAGATGCCTAAATCGCGTGCCTTTTCAGCGGCGCGGAGAATATTCGGGGAGCGTCCGGAGGTGCTCATGGCAACGAGGAGGTCGCCCGGCTGCATAAAGGCTTCGACGGCGCGTTCGTAAATAGCTTCAAAGCCGTAATCATTAGCCACGGCCGTCAAATAAGAGGAGTTGACGTGAAGGGCTTCGGCGAAAAGTGGTGCGCGATTTCGCTCGAATCGACCACTGAGCTCTGCGGATAAATGCTGTGCATCGGCTGCACTGCCGCCATTGCCACAAAAGAATATTTTACCGGAGGACTGATACAATACAACGGCCTTTTCCACCCATTGTGACCAGGCCTTTTGCAAGTCCGCCGACTCCATGCAAGCGGATAGAACATCATGGTGATCTTTCATTCCGCTGAGATAACTATTGGTGGTTTTCATAAGAGCGGTTTTAAAAAGTAAATCCGGATTTCTCCTCGATGAGATAATTATTCCGGTCGGGAGAACTACGCGTAATCAACTCCCCTAAAAAGCCGGCCAAAAAGAGTTGGACTCCAATCACCATGGTGACTAAACCGAGGTAAAACAGTGGGTTGTTGGCCACCAGAGTGGCAGGTTCGTTTAAGTAATAGAGGAAGTAAGCCTTTTGGACCAAAATATACAGAGCCAGAAAGGCCCCCAGGATGAAAAACAGCGTGCCGTAGAGCCCAAAAAAGTGCATGGGGCGCTTGCTGAATTTCGCCATGAAGGTAATGGACAGCAGGTCTAAAAAGCCATTGAGAAAGCGCTCTAAGCCGAATTTCGTGACGCCGTATTTTCTCGCTTGATGCTGCACGACCTTTTCGCCAATTTTGCAAAATCCGGCTTCCTGTGCGATAATGGGAATATACCTGTGCATTTCGCCATAGACTTCAATGCTTAGAATGACTGTTCTTCGATAGGCTTTCAAGCCACAATTGAAGTCATTGAGGTTAATTCCACTCATTTTCCGCGTAACCCAATTAAAGAATTTAGAGGGTATGGTTTTTGAAATGGGGTCGTGGCGTTCTTTTTTCCAACCGGAAATGAGATCAAAGCCCTCCTCGGTAATCATTCGATAGAGTTCCGGAATTTCCTCCGGGCTATCTTGTAGGTCAGCATCCATAGTGACGACCACCTGGCCGGAACTCGCTTTAAAGCCTTCATTCAGCGCAGCGGATTTGCCATAATTTCTGCGAAATCGAATCCCTTTGAGGGCGGGATAGTCCTTTTGCAGTGAAGTAAGTACACTCCACGAATCGTCCCGACTTCCATCATCTACGGCGATCACTTCATAAGAGTAGAGGGGCGCGCATACTTCGTCAATCCAGGCGATCAGCTCGGGCAGAGATTCTTCCTCATTAAAGAGGGGGATAATAATTGAAAGATCCATAGAGATACGATCTATTTTTTAAAAATCGCTGCCAGAATGGCGGCCAGTACAAAGCCCACTATGAGACTTTGTGCAAAAGTAAGTAAGTAATTGGAGATCGCCGGCGAGAAGTCTATGTTTTTCGCCTCTTTCTGCAGGCTTTCCAACATACCGGATTCAGCGGCCGCCCGAAACTGATCTTCCATCATAGGGACGAGTTCCGGGGCGAGGTATTTGAGCATAATGAAATCAAAGGTGTAGTAAATCGCATTTGCAATGATGTAGGTACTGAATGCCAGACGCAAAGAGGGCTTGAATTCCAACCCTCCTTCAGACTGCTTACGCAGTAGAGGGATAGCCATACACAACACGAAAACCAGCCAGGTGCTGTAAAGAATCACGGGTTGTACATACAAATCCGGATCAATGAGATAACATACGGACAGATAGACCACCGTACCTACACCGGCCACACTGCCCCAAATCCAGGATGGGGCCATGGTGTCTTATTTAGTCTTGTGAAAAATAGAGGTAATGAGAGAAATAATCAAAGCCATGAATGTGCCGGAAAAAATGCCGGTAATAGCAAAGATGGCCGGATTCATAAAAAAGCCCATGAAGCTTTTCGCCGTTTCGAATTCATCTTCTCCCATATTTTGCTCTTCCAATTCAAACAATGCATTCTCTCTGAGTTCCTCGATAAGTCCCGGTTCAATCATTGTCAAAAAGATCAGCAGGTAGAGTGCAGATACGATAGATGCAATAAATCCCGTCAACAAACCTACCTTCAGGGCATCCCAATAGCTCATCATACCTTCCAACTCGGTATCTCGGTATTCTTTGGTGGATTTAATGATAAAGTAAATCAACACCGCGAAAGAAATTGCGCTTGCGATGGTACTTTCCCAACCTCTTTCCCCCTGAAAGTCATCCGCCATATCATAAATGCCCGTCACTGTTCCCAAAAGAGAAATGGCTACGCCAATGAGGCCCGCCAACAATCCGTTATTCAATGCTATTTTACCCATAAGACGATTATTTTATTGTAAATATAGGAAAAAATCAGGAAATGGGCCGCCATTTGTCATCAATAAGTCGGCCCCATATTCGCCCTTGCAAAGTTCGGCCCAGATTGGGATTATTGTAAGAGAGGGAACGCAAATGGTCTTTTTCCAAAACATATTTGGCTCCGGGGTTGAAAACTGTAAAATCTGCTGTTTGGCCTTTCTGCAGAGATACCGGTTCCCATCCCAACAACTTTCGCGGGCCGATAGCAGCCAGCTGCACCCAATGAGTCAAGGGATCATCCAGGGGACAATGTCGGAGGAAGCCGGACATGACCGTCTCCAGGCCCTCTGCCCCAAAGGCCGCATAGGGGAACTCAATATCTTTGAGGTCTTGTTCCACCGGGCGATGCTGGCTGGAGACAAAAGAAATAAGTCCTTCACGTATAGCGGACCAGAGCGCTTCTCGATCTGCATCAGAGCGCAGGGGTGGGCTCAACTTGAATAGCGTATTGAAGTCTTCTACCTCCTCTTCTGAGTAGCAGAGGTGCAGGTAGCCCAATCCGGCAGAGAAATGGACTCCATTCTGACTGGCGCGTCTCAAGCGGTCTACAGCGCCCAAAGAACTCAATTCATCCCAAACGATATGACCTGAAGTGTACTCCAACAAGACTAAATCGCGATCCATTAAAAGCGTTTCAGCTGCCTCCGGCCAGGATTTCAGGCCGAGCGAAATACTTTGTTGACTTTCGTGCACCTGAGCGCCGGGAACAAAGGATTTGTCGTGTGGACTGTGGATGAGTGGGCGCCCCACTCTTTTTCCGTATTGGAGCGCCTTGAGCATAAAAGCATTGGATGTAATGGCTTCCGGTGCGTTGGAAAAAGCAACGGCTCCGGCCTCAGCGAGGTCTAACCATTCAGAAAGTTCTGCTCCTTTGCCGTGAACGGAAGCTCGCGCCATGGGGTATAGCCGGACCTCCTCGGGACTGCGATGTTGAAGAATCGATCGAATGGCCCCCGCGTGATCCAGGGCCGGCTGGGTATCCGGTCTGATGACCACATGACCATAGCCTCCGGCATGGGCCGCCGCGGCGAGGGAATCCAGGGTTTCCCGATGTTCGAAACCCGGCTCACCCGATTGTGCTCCTATATCGACCCAGGAAGGAGCGATGTGAGCATTTTCCAACTCTAATAATTGATCCTTGTCTTCGCGTTGAGCTTCCGGGCCAATGGCAGCGATCTGCCCATTGTGGAGCCTGATGTCGACCTTTTGAAGATGAAAGGGACTTTGAGGGTCAACAATGGTCACCTGGGGCAAAAAGTAAGTCATCTTATTCTGTTTTCCAAAGTCGCAGTAATAGTTGCTCTGCCGCCAGAAACAGCAGTACCAGGAATATACACCACTTCCAAAGTTCCAGGCCGGAAATCGATCTTTCAATAAATGCCCCGGCATTTTTCGTTGGGGGGATATCCAGCACAGTGACACCCGCCCCACTATGGTCTTTTAACTCCTGCACTGTAAATGTAGCCAAATTTGATTCTTTTCGATCAAAATTGAAGGCTAAAACTTTAGCAATGGAGTCGCGCTCTAAGAGTTCGTAAAACCCATCGTCTTCAATCTGCCCCTGAAAGTCGATCATCATATTCGGTCCCATACTACGCTGCAAGGGGATAAAATCCACCGGTCCACGAATGCTGTAGTCCGCTTCTCCTACACCAATAGATTTTTTTATTTGAATTACTTCATCTTCTCCAATGGTAAGCGAGGGTTGATCGCTGACAGCAGACAATAAGCCCGATCTAAAAACCAGAGGGACAAAGACTTCTCCCACAGTTACTAAACTATTCCACTCCTCGTCAAGAGGGGCATAAGACAAAATGAGGTGACCGGCTTCGTGGCCGATTTGCCCAATGAAAGGCTTTCCATTTCGGAATCTCATAATCACTTCCTGTGCAGCTCCTCCCGCGCCCGACCATTCCATGTATGCAGAGACTTTAGGGAGTGCTCTGCGCTGGTCTTGTCGTTCAAACACATCGCGAAACAGGAAAGAGGATTCTTCTATAGAAAACACCTCGGCCTCTTTTTCTTCCATCGGACTGATCCGGCTCATATTGAGGCTCCTCCAAAATTCACCATAGGCCGATTCGTCGAAATCCTTATCGGGGAAAAGCAGCACATTACCACCCGAGACAATATACTCTTTCAGGGCGGTCTGCAATCCCGAATTCAAGGTGGGTAAATCTTCTAAAATAATCAGATTATAATCGGAA
>JAWLFI010000082.1:0-11251 GCA_041685645.1 Saprospiraceae bacterium
ACAGGACACATTTATCGTACTTGATTTTCACGATGATGAATTTGATCTTTCCCCCGCAGATACTTTATTTATATGTTTGGGTTCACCAGAGGTGATCGATTTCAATACCACCTCCGGAGACCTGAGCTGGGAAGCATCGGATACCTCTGTCATTTCTATAGTAGACCGGCCCCGACAGTTAGAAGTCGAAGCGACCCGCTCAGGACGAATCTTTTTTGAATTTGAAGGGCAAAATTGCGGTACCATCTTCGATACTGTAGTCGTCCGTGTAGATTCCCTGCCGGATGAGTATTTCTTTGAAAATCTCCCCCCGCCCAATGAAGAATGTAATAAATACTGCCGGGGCGACACCTTTTCTATTTCTCTCAATACTACGCATCCCACACTTTACCCCGAGGCTGAATTCAGCTGGATGCCCGAAGACGGTAGCATTTTCGTTGGAGAGAATGAACAAAATGTTTTGGTAGAAGCCCTGGACTCCAACTATTACATCAGAACAGTCACAAATAATGCCTGCGAAAGCGTTGATAGTGTTTTTATTGAGGTCATCAATCCCTCCATGGAATTATCAATTTCTGATACTACCGTTTGCTTCGAAAAACCAGTCCAGGTGGAATTACTCAATCCTGAAAATTATACAGAAATTAGCTGGTCCCCGGAAGATGGTCTGAGTTGTACCGATTGCCCCAACCCTACCATTGTCACCGGAGAGACGCGACAATATACCGTAGAAGGAAAGGAGGAAGATTGTTGCCCCGTTTCGGCTACCATTACGGTCACCATAGATATACCCAACATTCCCATTCCGGACGTCATCACTTGCCCGGGAGAACCGGTGGAAATACTCGTGGATAACAGTGGCCTTGCAGATCCCAATTGGGTAGGCGATACGGACGCATTGGACTGCACTCGATGCTTTAATAATACAGCAGTTGTCGACCGTCCCCGAACCTTTCAATTAGAAGCTTACGACGACGAGGGATGTTTGAATCGAGGGAATGCCAATGTCAACATATACCCCCCACTTGATTTCATAGACATTATGGTAGAACCCGGCAATGAAATTGGCGTTGGCGGCACCGCTCTGGTCACCGTTTCTACTGAGCCGCCCCTACCGGATGGCAGTGAGGATATATCATATAATTTTAACGGAATGGACTTGAGCGCCATGGGCGACTCTATTGAAGTAAGAGTCATTGAGGAAGGAGAACAAGAATTGATCGTTACTGTGATTGACTCTAATGGCTGCGTGAACACCGCCTCGACTTTTATCACAGGCGTGCCCCCTGAAATTGATATTCCCAATGCCTTCACACCGAATGGGGACGAACTCAATGATGTGTTTTTACCCGTCATCACCAATGCTGAAAATATTGAAGGGCTCATTGAAGAGTTCCGTATATTTAGTCGTTGGGGCACCGAAGTGTATACCGAATTTGGCCCCGATGTACAAGGTTGGGATGGTGATTATCAAGGCGATACAGCTCCGCCCGAAGTGTACCTCTATGTCATTAAACTCAGGCTACCTAATGGAGATCAGGAAATCCGCAAAGGAGATGTGACCCTCATCCGTTAAGAGTCTCTGAAATGAAAAAAATTGGTTATATATTTTTGGTGCTTTTCTCTATAGCACTAGTCTCTATTGTCGCCTACATTATTGTCTTTGGCTTTATTAAGACCAACTTCAACTCCAGTGTAAAGCAAGATACGGATGTACCCATCGAATGGCTGTATGATTATTTGTCAGACCCCAATTACTACCCCGCCTGGTATTCAGGATTTCTTCGAGAACAGCGGATTCGCGGGGATGGATTTTCCGCCGGCAGTGTTTCCCTTTTATACACTATCGACGAAGGCGAAAATTATTCTTCCATTCAAAAAATTCACGAAGCCCGGCCACCGAAATTTATCGAGAAAGAAATCATACACGATTTTTATAATTTAAAAGTAGAAATCGCCCTCGAAAAAACCAATGATCAGACCACCACTGCATCGATTGCCTTTCAATTGTCCGGTCATACCTTTTTACAGCGCATTTTAGCTCCACTATTTTGTACCCAGGTTCTTTCGGAGCAAAGAGAAATGTACCGAAAAGCATTGCGCACGGCGGAAGATAAATTTCCCGGCGAATAGACTCGCTCCTTCTCCTTTTGTCTGAAAACCAATTATTACCTCTTTCATAATGTGTTTTTGGGCGTGCCCCCTCGGTTCCCTCGGGGTCGGGCTATGCGGTGCTATCGGCCCCTCGGCCGCTATGCGTCCTCGTGGCTGAGCCCACGGCCTACATCAAAATGACCTCCAATGGCCTCACGCATCCGCACTCTACGTTCTCCCATTCCGCGGAAAAGAAGTTAAAGGCCGCGGGCTCACACCTACTATCCCTCACGCGGGGGAAAGCTGATATTTTTGTGCCTCCGGCATTCTATATCATGCCATCTGACAATTTGTAAAAATGAGTCCAAAAGAATAGCAGAAAAAGAAGTGACTATCATGATTGAAGTGTTCCGACTACTTTTATACAGTAAATTTTTTCCTGGCCGGAAAAGGGATATTGGAAAAATGCTGTTCCTTTTTCGCCCTGTGGGTCGAAGCTATCACTGTCGATCATTAACTTTCCTGACCACTGTAATAAAGTAATACAATAGTGCGAGTCTTTGCGATCTTTCTAATAAAAACAGCTCAAGCTCGAGGATTAACCCTTTGATAAATTAGTCGTTTTCCAAAACCGCAGCTTCATCACCAACATTCTAATATTATACAGTTTATGAGGAATGTGGCATAAAAAAAGGGATGCTACACTTTGTAGCATCCCTCGTCATTCATCAGAGCTTCGATAAACCTTGGCTCTTACTTGTTTTCATCATCCACTTCCTCAAATTCCACATCAGTCACATCTTCACTGTCGTCATCTTCTGCAGATGCTCCATTTGAGCCACCTGCATCCGCTCCAGCTTCAGCACCACCGGCTTCTTGCTGTGCCTGATAGATTTCTTGGGAAGCTGCAGCCCAGGCTTCATTCAATTGCTCTGTGGCTGCATCAATCTTGTCCAGATCTTCACTGGACTGAGCATCTTTTAATTCGCTCAGTGCCTGATCGATGGGGCCCCGCTTATCTTCCGGGATTTTATCTCCAAACTCCTTAATTTGCTTTTCTGTCTGGAAAATCAAGGTATCGGCACCGTTGATTTTTTCGACGCGTTCTTTAGCCTTGGCATCTGCCTCCGCATTCTTCTCTGCATCGGCCTTCATTTGTGCAATTTCCTCTTCAGATAAGCCGGTAGAAGCTTCGATTCTAATACTCTGCTCTTTTCCGGTTCCCTTATCTTTAGCGGACACATTGATCATACCATTGGCATCGATATCAAAAGTCACTTCGACTTGTGGGACGCCGCGTGGAGCCGGAGGAATACCATCTAAGATAAA
Organism: Saprospiraceae bacterium; assembly: GCA_041685645.1. Taxonomy (GTDB): domain Bacteria; phylum Bacteroidota; class Bacteroidia; order Chitinophagales; family Saprospiraceae; genus JAWLFI01. The sequence continues at coordinate 3,424 of JAWLFI010000082.1, forward strand.
CCGACCCACTGTCCTGTTGTCCTTAGCCATTTTCCGTTCCCCTTGAAGAACGTGAATTTCTACTGAAGGCTGATTATCTGCCGCCGTTGAATACACTTTTGACTTTTTGGTGGGAACGGTGGAGTTGGATTCGATAATAGTATCGTAGATTCCACCCATAGTTTCAATACCCAGAGACAGGGGAGTAACATCGAGAAGCAATACATCTTGTACATCGCCACTCAAGACACCCCCTTGGATTGCAGCGCCTATAGCTACTACTTCATCCGGGTTCACGCTCTTATTGGGTTTCTTACCGAAAAACTCCTCAACCGATTGCTGAACTCGTGGGATACGAGTAGATCCACCCACTAATATGACTTCATCAATATCGGAAGTGGATAAACCGGCATCTCTCAATGCCAATTTGCAAGGCTCAAGGGTTCTGCTAATCAAGTCATCAGACAACTGCTCAAACTTTGACCGAGTCAATTTCAAAACCAGGTGCTTTGGCACCCCGTCAATCGCCGTGATATACGGCAAATTGATTTCAGCTTCCGTGGAAGCACTCAATTCGATTTTGGCTTTTTCCGCCGCATCTTTCAATCGCTGCATAGCCATTGGATCTTTTCTAAGGTCCACATTTTCCTGACCTTTAAATTCATCGGCCATCCAGTTGATGATCACTCTATCAAAGTCATCTCCACCCAATCGCGTATCGCCATTGGTAGATTTTACCTCAAAGACGCCATCTCCCAAATCGAGAATAGAAATATCAAAAGTACCACCACCTAAGTCATACACCGCAATGGTAGAGTCTTCTGTCTTTTTGTCCATGCCGTAAGCTAATGATGCCGCTGTGGGCTCATTGATAATTCGACTGACCTTAAGCCCTGCTATTTCACCCGCTTCTTTAGTAGCTTGACGCTGCGAGTCATTGAAGTAGGCCGGTACAGTAACAACGGCCTCGGTCACTTCTGACCCCAGATAATCCTCAGCAACTTTCTTCATCTTCTGAAGAATCATGGCTGAAATCTCTTGAGGAGTATACTGCCTCCCATCGATATCGACGCGAACCGTATCATTTTCTCCTCTTACTATTTTATAGGATGCATTCTCTATTTCATCCTTCACTTCATTATAGCGCGACCCCATAAATCTCTTAATACTAGATATGGTTCTCCCCGGATTAGTAATCGCCTGCCGCTTCGCAGAATCACCAATTTTACGGTCTCCATTATCCATGAAGGCCACTATAGAAGGTGTTGTTCTTTTTCCTTCATCATTAGGTATAACTACTGCTTCGTTGCCTTCCATCACAGACACGCAAGAGTTTGTAGTACCCAAGTCAATTCCAATTATTTTACTCATGTATAAGTGCTTTTACATTAACAATTTGACTGTATAAGAACAAGACATATGCCAATGCAAAAAATCTGACTATTGGGCAGCCCGCAACAACAATTGTAATAAAAGTGTCAGTAGATCAAGAGGGGAATATGACAAAATGTCGTCATTACCTAAAATTGAGGGCTTCCGTATTGACATTTGATTGCAGAGAATCGATAGTGCGTTGATTTAGTATGTAGTTGGGTTCCAGACTGATTCTGCGACTAGACAAAACGCCTAAGCCATTTTCAACATTAGAAAAATCAGGCTGCACCTGACTGCTGGTGATCCCTGTATTCAAGCCCTCTATATCGAGGAAAGTCTTGAGGGCACTGCCTCCACTGTTGATTTGAATATCGATGCGTTCCACGCGGCGAACCGTACCAAAATCAGGCTCTAATTCTGCTGAGAAAAAATTATACATGCGTTCACCATTCAAACTATAGTTGCTTTCATCCAATCCAGTAGCTGCCACCCAGTCCAAAATCACAGTACTGTCCTCTCCATCTTTTGTTTCCCTAATGAAGAATCGGATCAAGACATCGTAGAAACTTGCATTAGCACCATTTGACCATCTAATTGATAAAACACCACCCGGAAGAATAGCTATAGGTCTATCAGATGGAGGACGCGTGATATCAACCGGCCCTACCATAGATGCACCGGCCTGGGCCAAAACTTCCTCTTCAGTCGAAACGCGAACCTGCACGCTATCTCCTGACGTTAAATTGACATCCTCCTGAAAAATCTGGTACACGTAATTGGGCTCAGATAATAGCAGACCAGAATCCCTGGGCAATCCGCGATCAGTCGCATCAATGCGTTCCAAGGTAAAAGTTTCTGAGTTGTTTTTAATAAGAGTGACAGTAATATTATCGTGATACACCTCAGATTCTTGCTGCGCTAACTCTCTGGGTGGAATGTCTTCTTCCACAAACATCTTCTCAACCCGGATGTAATGCTCCACATCAGTCTCATTCAACAGACCATAAATTACTGTCTTTTCCTCTCCCCCAGTGGTAAGGTCAAAGTCAGTAGAGCAACTAAAAAGTAAGGTACTAAGTAAAAGCAAGGATATTTTGGAATACATATAAAGTGTTGTTCGGTTATATACAGCTAATGTAGTACTTTTATGACAAAAGTAAACCAGATTAACATGAAAAAGCCAATAAAGAGAGTCACTACTCACGTTCTCCAACAAATGAAAGCGGAGGATGAAAAAATAAGTATGCTGACGGCCTATGATTATTCTCTCGCTCGTATTTTAGATGGAGCGGGCATAGATGTGTTATTGGTCGGTGATTCAGCATCCAATGTCATGGCGGGGCACGAGACGACGCTGCCCATCACTCTGGATCAGATGATTTACCACGCTTCATCGGTGGTCAGAGGCGTCAACAGGGCTTTTGTAGTAGTAGATTTACCCTTTGGAACCTATCAGGGGAATTCCAGAGAGGCCCTGCATTCGGCGATTCGCATCATGAAGGAATCTGGAGCTCACGGGGTAAAGCTGGAAGGCGGCGCTGAAGTTAAGGAGTCAGTCTCTCGAATTATTTCAGCGGGTATTCCCGTGATGGGACATTTGGGACTTACTCCTCAGTCTATTTATAAATTTGGAACGTATTCGGTCAGAGCGAAGGAAGAGGAAGAAGCCGCACAGCTCAGATCAGACGCTCAACTTTTGCAAGATCTCGGCTGTTTTTCCATCGTATTTGAAAAAATTCCCGCACATCTCGCCACAGAAGTGACCCATGCCCTGAGTATTCCCACTATTGGTATTGGAGCCGGAGCCGGTGTTAGTGGGCAGGTTCTCGTCGGCCAAGATATGATGGGAATTACAAAAGATTTTCACCCCAGATTTTTACGCAGATATCTCGACTTATATTCGCAGATCAACGACGCAGTGGAACAGTACATAACTGATGTAAAAGCAGGTACCTTCCCGAACGATGAGGAACAATATTAATACCGGAACTATGAGATTATGGGTTGCTGCCATTGTGCTAGTCTGTAGCGCAATAGCGCTTAGTGGGTACTTCTACTACCAAATATATATGGACCGCATCCTTTGGGAGGGTGAGGAAGAGCAGAAAACAATTTTTGTAACTGATGCAGATGATTTCGACTCTTTAGAGATGAAGATTCTGAACAATTGTACCAAAGTGTCAAAATGGCTTTTCAATCCACTGGCAAAGCGAATGAACTTACCTAAAAATGTTCATGCGGGAAAGTATGTCATTCCGCAACCGATCTCACTGATCGATCTCATTCGAAAATTTAGAAATGGACTGCAGGAACCCGTTACTGTTGTCATCCCGGAAACTCACTCAATTCAGGAGGCGCTCATACGTGGTACTCGCTCCCTCCAAATAGACTCTCTCGATCTTCTCCCCTACTTCGAATCAAGCTCAGATACAAACATTACTCCTCATTTTATCCTTCCCAACTCCTACGAAATGTATTGGAACATTTCTCTTGACAATTATCTAAAACGCTTACAAGAAGAGGGACAGAGATTTTGGACGCGGAAATCAAACATCGAAAAACTCGACCGCTTAGGGTTGACTGCAGAAGAAGCGTATATTCTGGCCTCAATTGTTTCTAAGGAGACCAATCATAAAGAAGAAATGGCCCGTATTGCCGGGGTGTATTACAACAGGATAAAAATTGGTATGCCACTCCAGGCAGACCCGACCATCAGATATATACTGAGAAACTCTCCAAGGAATCGCGTATTATTTAAGGATCTGGAAATAGAATCTCCTTACAATACATATAAAACCAAGGGGCTTCCCCCGGGCCCCATTGGCCTGGCTAGTATAAATTCCATTCGAGCTGTACTCAAGTTAGAAGACCATAACTATCTCTATTTCTGTGCGGATCCGAATGAGCCGGGAACCCATATTTTCTCAAAGTCTTACCGGGAACACATAAATAATGCCCGGAGATATCATCAATATTTAGACAAATACAATGAGTGATGTATATCAAAAAATAATTCAGTTTGAGGCTGTAAAAGACATCCTTAGCGAAAAGCATTCTTACCTGCTGGCTCTGAGCGGAGGTGTGGATTCACAAGTTTTATTGCATTTGATCATGAGAATTAAACCGCAGAAAGTAATTGCGGCGCATGTAAATTATGGACTCAGGGGAGTAGATTCAGACCGTGATGAGTCCGTGGCTTCACAGTGGGCGAAGAAAATGGGTGTGCCATTTTATTGCTATAAAGTAATTCCAGAAGAACTAGGGGGGAATTTCCAACAAAGTGCGCGAGATATTCGGTACCGGTGGTTTGAAGAACTAGTCAGCGAATTTGATCTCGACTACATATTAACGGCGCATCACATCGATGACCAGATAGAAACGATGTCCATGAGATTTTTCACGGGAACTCGAGGGAAGGGCCTCATGGGTATAACCCCCGTGAACGGGAATCGAGTCAGACCACTCCTTTGCCTCACTAAATCCGAGATCATTCGCTATGCAAAGGATTACGATATTCCATTCAGCACCGATGCTTCTAATTTAAAGTCCAAATATCTGAGGAATTTCTTTAGAAATGAGGTACTGCCACAAATTGAGGGAGAAATTCCACAACTGAGCCAAAGAATGCTTACCACTGCAGAGAATATAGAACAGGAACAAAATCTCTTACAATATTTCGTACCACAACGGCTGGCCCGGCAATCGACATTCGATGGAAGAACCCTCATTTTCCACACGAACACTTTAGAGGATGACTTTCCCCTATTCTCGTTTCTACATCACGCCTTTTCATTGAATGCCAATCAAGTTCAACAGCTGTTGGCATCCGACAATTCAAACATCATCCAGCTCAGGGATTATAAAATGGCTATGTTTCGGGGAGATATTCACCTGAGAAATTCGAGTGCTGAAGAACAAGTCGAGGATGATCGCCCAATTTCCGAAGGGGAGTTTGATTTACCTGCAGGAAGACTTATCGTACAGCGGACAAAACATGTTGAATTCACAAATGATCCCAACACTGAATATATTCCGGCTCGATACCTGTCTCAACCCATTGTCATGAGGCCCTGGCGCGAGGGAGACCGCATTGCAATAAATTACGGGCACAGTAAAAAAGTATCCGACGTACTGAATGAAGCCCATTTGTCTCCCTTTGAAAAAGAGGATGTGAGATGTCTCACTTCAGAGGGTGAAATTCTGTGGATTATTGGGGTGAGATTAAATGCAAATGCATTCCTTTCCGAGGTCAATGAGGATTGCATCCAGCTACAATACCAACCGCTAAAGCTTTTCGATCCTTCCCCGAAGCATATCCAGGACTTCCTCTCGTAGTTCATGTCCCCCATCGAATCGGATGAGTTCAGGTCTGCAATTTTCCCAAAACGGATGCGATTTGAGTTTTCGGATATCTCCCTCTGCTATGAAAGCATCCTCCTTTCCCAAAAGATAATAGTAATTTTCACGTGGAGAATAAATTACATCATCGGGTGGAGTGCCCGCATAAATAGCAAAGGCTTTGGCAGGATGCTCCTCCTTTGCCTCCCATCTCAGCAAGGTAGCCACACCCTGGCTAAATCCGAGAAAAATAACTTTCCCTCTCAAGTCGGCGGGTAACTTTCGGTACACTTGATTTAAATAGTTCTCCTGATCGCGAATTTCATCCTCTCTAAATCGGGAGGTCATCCAGGAAGCCACGACATCTCCATAAAAACCCTTTCGGTAAAATTTGGACATGGCCTCGGGGACTATAATATGATCCCGATCTGAAAAAGGAAGGAAAGGAGATATCACCTGCTCTATTGATTGGGCATAACCATGAAAGACGATCCATATAAATTGAGCTTCATGCATGGGGCGGCCTGCATGCCCTATGTGGACTGTACGTGGGGATGAGAATTTTTCGATTTTAAACTCCATAGGCCGAAATGGGGACTAATCAGTTTCTCGGATTGCCAAACAAGTCTCTCTTGGCGGCTTCCTTTCTCTTTTCCGGATTTCGAATGACGCGATCCTGATCATCGTCAAATAAGCGATCATTGTATTCCCAGCTGTCTTTTTTCCACTCGTAAAACACATAAGTGCCATCGGGAACATTTACCATGATTCGGCTGTCCTGATTATAGGGAACCGGCCTCAGGTGATCAACAATAATTCGTCCCGCATCGGAGCTGATACTCACCGGGAATTGAGCTCCACGAGCCACTTCCCAGGTCTTGCGATACGATTTCGAGCCATCCTTATTCTTCCACAAAGGCAATCCTAAGGTAATTGAATTATCCCTCAAATCGAAAATTTCCAATACGTGTAACATCCGATACTCATCGAGTATATTCCTACCGTATAACATATATACTGAGTCGTGCTCGGGAACGGGATATATTTCGGAATACACAGCTCCAATCCAGCGATTGGGAGATAAAAATGTAGATTCATTGCCAGATTCGTAGAGCGCTCGATTGGTAAAAGATGTCAATGAAGTATCCCCCCGAAATTGGAGAATACCCGTCACCCGATTTTCGCTGGGATTCTCAGATTCTACCCACCAACTCACGAAACGAAAGCTGGAGTCAGGACTATAAACAACGGGTATAGCAGCCCATTCCCACTCACGCTGGAAGGCTGTATCATTCTTCAACTCCTCAAGTAACAAGTCTTTGAAAGCTTTTTCTGCCAGGTGTTTGTGATCTACATCTTGCGCAGAAATCATAACGTCAGCATAAAAGTTAATGTCGTACTGAGCTTCAATCCTGTACGTGAGGAAAGTTACTATAATGAGTAAAGTGAGAGATATTGTGTTTTTTAGCAAAGTTATTCTGAATTTAGACGAAGTTCAAGGCTATAACGAGCTGACGACTAACAAATTATTGCCCCATAACCGATTTGGCCAGCTCGGCGTAATTTGGGCGGTCTGAGGCCGACTCGTGAATGAACTTTTCAATGATCTCACCCTCTTTGACGAAAAACACTCCCGGCATTTGCAAGCCATCTCCTATTGGTGGCCGAACACCATGTCCTTTCATTATTGCAGAATTAAATCCGCTGATCCAGTTTTGGAAGCCAAACAGCTGATTGAAATTACCTTTGGTAAGTCCAAAATCAGCATATAGCCGCATTTCCGTATCCTCTACCCTCTCTAAATCCGATATCCCGTATCTATCCAGATAGTCTAATGCAATATCTTCAGAATTCAGATGAATCAAAATGGGAAGAACTCCCGTGTTTGCAATTTCGGCACGCTGTTTGGAAATATCCGACAGGGTTTGTCGGCAAAAAGTGCAACCAAAGTTTCTCAAAAACAATAGCATCACGGGCTGTGAAAAGGAAATTTCCTTTACATTTCTACCTTGGTTGGTAGTTATATTAGGAAAAATATTAATTTGAGACAATTGTTGTTTCATCACCATATCTGTCTAACGTAAATTTAAGTATTTTAGTTGGTTGCAATCGATATTTTACCATATAAATACCTCAG
>JAWLFI010000266.1:0-2714 GCA_041685645.1 Saprospiraceae bacterium
GCCATTGTGCATTGATGGCATTTCTCATCTCGGCTTCAGACGCATTGATACGAAAATTCTCAAGCAGTACTTCATAATCCAACTCAAATTCTAAATCGGAGTTTTCTCCCGGCAACCACTCCCCCATAAAAGCTTGTGAAAAAGACATTGACCACTCGGTCTCCGCTCTTACCCATCGCAATTCTGCATCCGCTGAAGTATCGGTCCGAAAAGAAAAAGCCCACCCCACATACTCTTGATCTAAGGTGTCATACATCTGAGAACGCAAGTTGAGTGGGTGTTCGGAATCTATCGCATCGCGATCTACCTGATCCAGCTCCCTCAGCCCCAGACGCATTCGAAACTCGTCAAAAGCTCCTAAATAGGATAGCCGACCCCATTCAGTACTAAAGTTTCTCGATTCAATGAGGCCGATTCGCTCTCCCGCCGTTTGTGTCAATCCCCGTTTTAGCGGCCACTCTCGCTGGGATGTATTCGCTCTCACCCATGCCCCGCCTGTATCAACTTCCAGTTCGCGGACAAATAGCCCCATGAACCGGATCTGAAAAGTGTCACCTTCCACATCGCGATACAGAGAATCATAACTAAACAAACTATCACCCCACTGATGGTCCACTGAAAAACTCAAAGCCGGATAAACACAGCCCCCATTGATATCAGCAGACACCTCATAATTCACTGCCTCTGGATCCAGACAGCCTTCCTGCTCTTCATAGCAAGCGTTCAGCAGCAATAGACCGGCCAGCCAGCAACAGAAAAGCAGGCTACGCATAATACCGTTTCTTTTCATCCTTGAGAATCTCTTTGACTTGAACAGAAAAGTCCTTGGCAATCATCCAATTTATATATTCGGGCTCAAGTTTTAGGACTTCCCGCACAGATTTATTATTGTGCTTCCCAAAATTAAACGCTACCTCTCCCTCGCTATTCCGCTTGAGCTTTTGAGTGGCGTCCAACACATTGAGGTCATTGGTAAACTTATGCAGCTGCTTGACATCGTTGCGAATGGGCTCGGGCTCTATCTGACCATCCTTATCTTTATAATCCACACCCTCATAGGCGCTGATCTGCCCTTTCAAAACATTGACAGTAGCTCTGACATCGGCCAGGGCATCGTGAGCCCCCTCCATCTCCTCTCCGCAATAAAAGCGGTGAGCCGCTGCCAGGGTCCGGGGCTCCATCTTGTAAAAGATCCGTTGCACATCCACAACCCGACGATTTTCTATAGAAAATCGATGGCCGGCACGATGAAATTCCTCCATCAGCATGGGTATATCGAAACGCATGAGGTTATAACCGGACAAATCTGCATCTCCAAAAAAGTCTAGCAATTCTTCCGCCACCTGAGAGAATGTCGGTTTATTGGCCACGTCTTCGGGGTAAATCCCATGAACAGCCAATGCACCTTCATTTATGGGGATGCCCGGATTAATCAACATTTCCTTTTCTTCTGCCGGGCGACCATCAGCAAAATACTTAATCATGCCAATCTGCATAATGCGGTCCCTTATAACGTGAAGCCCGGTGGCCTCAAGGTCAAAAAAAACAATGTCTTTGTCGAGCTCAAAAGCGTCTATCATATTAGTTCTGTTGTGTCTCTGAAAAATTCGGTGCTTCGAAGACCTGCATCTCCTCGCCATCCGTGTAAACGAGAAAACCGGTAATATCCGATGTTTGATTCAATGCTTCCACAGCTGCCTCCCGACCCATGGCCATCAAAGCGGTGGCCCAGGCATCCGCCGTGAGCACATCATCGGCAATAACGGTGGCACTGAGTAATTCGTTGCGTTCGATCCACCCCGTTTTGGGATTGATCGTATGACTGTAAGTCAGCCCATTGGCTTCGTAAAAGTTCCTGTAGTTACCAGAGGTAGCCAGACCGTGATCTGCAATGCGTACTTTTTGTATAAAATCCGTTCGGGCACTTTTTGGATCCGGTCGATTGACACCGATGACCCAGTCCGACCCGCGAGGGTTCTCACCCTGAGCATAGACCTCCCCTCCAATTTCGATCATAAAATCCGTAAATCCATTTTGCGTAAAATATTTTGCAATGAGATCCACTCCATCTCCCTTCGCTGATGCACTAAAATCAAGTTGCATCCCCGGATCGGGCTTTGTGAGCCACAACGAGTCGCTATATTCTTCCCATCCCAGTCGATCCAGCCCCACCACTTGCATCAGAGAATCAACAATGGTTGAATCCCCCAACCGGCTCGTGTCGCGCGGTTCGTACCCAAAGCCCCAATAGTTGACCAGGGGCATAACAGTGGGGTCAAAAAAACCATCCGTTACATAATGTAATCGATAGGAATTGACCAAATTGCGGAAAAAATGAGGCGCGTTGGACTTCCTTAGCTTAAAAGTCTCCTCCGTTTGATTAAACAGACTGATGGTAGCATCTTCAATATAAGTGGACACTTCCTCATTAAACGCAAGGAGAAGGGAGTCCGTAGCCCGCTTCAATCGCGCCGTGTCTGCCCCCTTTACCGTGATATTATATATCGTACCCATGGTTGGTCCAGAATAATTCACATAATCTGGATTTGAAGCTTCACCCCCCGTTTCGGACTCAGAGGAACACGCCCCTATCATGAAAAACAAGGGCAAAATAATTACACCTATATAAATATGTCTCATAGCATTCCCGTTTCTTTTGCAAAGATATAAGAATATGAACAGGCCGTCAGTGATGAAGTGTGGAATCTTGGGAA
>JAWLFI010000083.1:0-11219 GCA_041685645.1 Saprospiraceae bacterium
ATCTCAGCTCCGCGATCTTTGAGTTCGTCGCGATTCACGCTGGTAATCACCGCGTGTTTCACTTCCATCAGTCGGATGGCTTCAGCTACGCGGCGCGGCTCATCCTCGTCGTACTCCGGAGGTCTTCCGGTTTTTACGGCGCAAAAGGAACACGAGCGCGTGCAGGTGTTGCCCAAAATCATAAAAGTAGCGGTGCCGGCACCCCAGCATTCGCCCATATTGGGACAACTTCCGCTCTGGCAAATGGTGTTGAGCTGATATTTGTCCACCAGATTTCTCACCTTTTTATATTCTTCACCGATGGGCAACTTGACGCGCAACCAATCTGGTTTTTTTCTTCTCTCTTTCTTTGATTCCACTACGGGTAACTCTATCATAGATCGCTTTTTGTGTGTTATCTTCTCTTTCCGAGTTGAAAATTGATGTAAAAGTGCAAAAAATAAGGTGCATTTTGCTCATTTATCATCAACTCAATCGTGCGGGGATAAACTTCTAACATTAATCCGACATCCAGAGATCGAACGTCTTCGTCGAATGCGCCCCAGGCAAAATTTGCTTCGATGCGGCCGTGGAGCCCCGGCAGTATGCTGGACTCACCCAAGCCTTTGAAAAAGCCCGATGAGCCTTCGATTCTGGAGAGGTCTAAAAATTCGTCTGCCGTCTCTTCATCGTACTTTATATCTATGGTGGGATTCCGATTAAAATCGCCATCATTGATTACTTCGAGGTAGTAGGGCTTTTCAAAACCCAGTGCCAGGCCTCCCTGATAAGTAATTCCGATGGCCAGACCCCTGCGCTTGGCTTTTTCAGAAAAGTATCTCTTCTGGCCCATCCCGGCTTTGATGGAGAAAAAGGAATTTTGCTTGCCAAAAATGAAGGGGCGCGCAATGGAATTGTAAACGGAGGGTCGACGATTTTGTCTTGATTCTTTGGGATGCTTGAAGAAATCGAGATTAAAGGAGTAAATTTTTGTTTTGTAATACGTTTCAATCTCTCCCCAATTGAAACCCAATCCGTAGCCGCGGGTAATGAGTCGAATGTTGCCACTCCACTCCTGATCGTAGATAATGCCCACAGACTCGGAATCCACCTGCTTGGGTTGGACTGTCGTCTGACTATGCATGGCAGGAATCCATCCGAGTAGCAGACAGAATGGGCATAATATGTATATAAGCTTGTTCAAGAGTGAATATGTTTCTTTGTTTCTTATGTAAATTACAATTAAGTTACTAAAAACTTTTGATTGATGGGGCAATTACATCTTTTTTACTAAGAAATTAACATAAATAACCTCTCGGCAGTTCGATGAAGGTCTCTGTTTTTTGTCATATTGGAGCTGTTTTGACATCGGATCTGTGAAAAATAATGAGGAAAGGGAATCGCAAAACTTACGAAAGCCACTGAAAGTTCTTATATTTCTCAAAATTTGAAACTATGCGCCACAATTTTTCCGATACTCACTCTGTCGTCAATAAGCTCATTGCCGAGATGCGCAATCAAGAAATCCAGGAAGATCGCATGCGGTTTCGGCTCAATATGGAGCGTCTGGGGCTGATTATGGGATATGAGATCTCAAAGACCTTTGCGTATTCCGATGCTGAAATCAACACGCCGCTGGGCGTAGCGGAAATGGCTTTGCCGGATGAGCACATTGTCATAGCCGGGATTTTGAGAGCGGCCCTGCCGTTTCAGAATGGTTTGCTTTCTTGTTTTGACGATGCTGACTGCGCTTTTATTTCTTCTTACCGAAAGCATCATAAGGGGGGGCGGTTTGAGGTTTCATTGGAGTACGTGACCTGTCCTGATATCACAGATGCCCAGGTGATTGTGGCTGATCCCATGGTTGCGACCGGCTCTTCTATAGAGAGTGGGCTCGATGCTTTATTGGAGTATGGGGATCCCAAAGAAATCCACCTGGCGACCATCATTGGGTCCCAGAATGGGTTGGATTACATACAAAGGAAGTATCCGAATGTACATCAGTGGGTGGGAGCGATCGATGATGAACTGACGGCTCGTTCATACATAGTGCCGGGTCTGGGTGATGCGGGAGATCTCGCATATGGCCCCAAATTGCAGGAATAAACCTATTTTTCTTCACTTTCACGATAAGGCTTTATGGAGACGAGCTTGACAGCGGGTATGGTCGGCGGGCTTTTGGTCGGCTATTTCGCACTGCTTTTACTGATTTCGTATTGGACGGGAAGGAAATCAGACAATGAGACTTTTTTTCTGGCAGGTCGCAAGAGCCCCTGGTATTTGGTGGCTTTTGGAATGGTGGGTGCATCATTGTCCGGGGTGACGTTTATTTCTATTCCCGGTGTAGTGGGAGCGGGAGAGCTCAATCAGGGCTTTTCTTATATGCAAATGGTGTTGGGGTATGTGCTGGGTTATGTCTTAATTGCCGAGGTACTGATGCCGCTGTATTATCGACTGAATTTGACTTCTATCTACGGACTTCTCGAACAGCGTATGGGGTGGGAGGCCTATAAGACCGGTGCAGCTTATTTTTTACTTTCCCGGACGATTGGCGCGGCCTTTCGCTTGTATTTGGTCGCTATCGTATTGCAACAATTTGTGATGGATGCGATGGGTATTCCCTTTCAGGTTACGGTTCTAGTGACAATTATTCTCATCTGGGTGTACACTTTCCGCGCGGGTATAAAAACTATTGTGTACACTGACACTCTGCAAACCCTGGCCATGATTTCTGCGGTGATTTTGACGGTTTATGCGATTCTTCAAAAAATGGATGTGAGTTTAGTTGAGATGGTCGCTACAGTTAGTGACGGTCCCTACGGTCAGATGTTTTTTTTCGAAAATGCCTGGTCGGACCCCAATTTTTTTGGTAAGCAGGTCCTCAGTGGCATGTTGATCACCATTGTAATGACCGGCATGGACCAGGACATGATGCAAAAGAACCTCAGCTGCCGCAATATCGGTGAGGCCAAAAAAAATATGTACAGTTTCACGGTGATTTTGGTGGGGGCGAATTTGTTATTCCTCTTTCTCGGTGCTCTTTTATATCATTTTGCTGAATCTCAGGGCATCACTATTCCCGGTAATACAGATGTGTTTTATCCAACGCTGGCTCTGGAGTATTTGCCGCTGAGCGTAGGGGTGCTTTTCGTCATTGGCCTCATCGCAGCGGCTTATTCTAGTGCCGATAGTGCGCTGACCTCACTGACCACATCGTTTTGCGTGGACTTTCTGGGCTTTGAGCGTCGCAAGCGCCCGGCAGGGGTGGAGCGCAGATGGCGGGTTTTTACCCATATTGGATTTTCCACTCTGCTTTTTCTCATCATAGTGATCTTTCACGCAATGAACGACGAAGCGGTCATCAATCAACTGTTTAAAGCGGCGGCCTACACATATGGACCGATTCTCGGCTTGTTTTTGTACTCCATATGGATCAAAAAGCCCTTATCGGGGCTTTCAGTAGTTCTCATCTGTCTGTTGGCGCCTATAATATCTTTTGCATTCAGTTACTTTTCGGTGGCATGGATGAGCGGCTTGAATCTAGGTTTTCTTATTTTGGCAGTCAATGGCGGTTTGACCTTTGGAGGTCTTTGGCTGTATAATCAATGGAAGTTGCGATGAAAAAAATTACAGAATCCCCGTCTCACTATCGACATCTGGAGAAAAAGTCGACGGCAGAATTGTTGCAAATCATCAATTCAGAAGACCAAAAGGTCGCTCTGGCCGTATCACAAGTCTTATCGGACATCGAAAGTTTGATCGAAGTTACTGTCCCGAAGATGAGAGAGGGTGGCCGCTTGTTTTATATTGGAGCGGGCACCAGTGGCCGTCTGGGTATTCTGGATGCGAGTGAATGTCCGCCCACTTTTGGTGTGCCGCCGGATTGGGTCGTTGGATTAATCGCCGGCGGAGATAGAGCCATACGCCGGGCAGTGGAATACGCAGAGGATGACGAGCAGGCGGGCTGGAAAGATTTGGAAACCCACGGGATCGGGGATTTGGATACTGTGGTAGGCATTGCCGCTTCGGGTACAACGCCCTATGTAGTAGGGGGACTCAGGAGTGCCCAGCAACGAGGGATTACCACTGCTTGCATTAGTTGTAATCCGGGGGCTCCGGTTACCGAGGTGGCCGACTTTCCCATCGTTGCCGTTGTGGGGCCGGAAGTCGTTACGGGTAGCACCCGCATGAAATCGGGCACGGCCCAAAAAATGATCTTGAATATGATTACTACGACGATCATGATTCGCCTGGGTCGGGTAGAAGACCATCGCATGGTGGATATGGAATTGAGTAATTATAAATTGTGGAACCGAGGGGTGGATATCCTTTGCGATGAGTTGGGGTGGCCTGCAGATCGCGCACGTCGAGCACTGGAGGAGAAAGGTTCGGTTCGGGCTGTTTTGGAGTCTGAGAGAAATTCTTAAAATTATAATATTGCTAAATTAGTTTGCAACTAATCCAGTTGTCTGAACAGGATTTATGGGATTACATCGCAAGCCCCTGCTAACTGAGCGGAGTCGAAGGAAGCAGGGGGATGGGGTGTTACATGTAATTTATTTGTTGATCTTCTTTTGTCTGAACAGCTGACATTGCCCCGCCGAAGCCTGGGCGTACGAGGTGTTAATGTGATGTAATGATGGGCAGGTTGAGGGACGGTGGTATTGAGAGGGGCGTTTTTTATTGTCTTTTCATTTTGTGTTGTTTTTTTGGGGTGCTGAATCACAGAGACCACAGATTATAGGGATTACACGGATTAGGGACGGTGATGTTGAGAGGGAACTGCTGGAATTGTTTCGTTGCGGTCGATTTGTAAATTTGGGGTAGATACGTACGGTTCCCGACAAGCGGGACAAGCTCTACGTATCTATAGATAATAATGGTTCACTCCTCAATGACATTCTGCCGGTGGTGTGTTTAGGAAAGAGTCACAATGCTTTGCGGCTCTACAAGGTCACCTTCTCTATGCCGCTATCACTGGTGATGGGTCCGGATTCCTTTACTGCAAGGTATAGGGAGAGAACGACTGTATGGTAAAAGCCATGAAAATAATCGCAAAGCTGAACTGATACAAAGGAAAAGAGACTCTCTCATGAAGGTTTCTGGTCATCAAAAATATCAGGGTCGAAAAAATACTGTTCGGGTTCTTCTTCTTCTAAATAGGTATATCTCGGCTTTTTGGTGGGTTCTACCCGGCCCCTCAGTAGATAGGCTACGATAACGCCGACGATGGCTCCGATCAGGTGACCGTCCCAGGAAATGCCCGGGCGATCGGGAAAAATGCCCCAAATATATCCACTGTAGAGAAAGAGAATCGCCAAACTCAAGGCAATCGATCGAAGGCTTTTTCGAAAAATGCCCGTCCAGAATAAAAAGGTGACGAGCCCGTAAACCACACCACTGGCTCCAATGTGATAGTTGGAGCGTGCGAATAACCACATTCCGATTCCGGTGCCCAAATAAACCATGACAAAAGCGGATGGAGCAGATCTGGGATAGGCCAGCCCAAGGACGACGACGAGGAAAATCAGGGGTAGAGAATTGGAGATCAGGTGTTGAAAATTCCCGTGAATGAGTGGAGCGGTGAGAATACCAATCGAACCGTCAATATGCCGCGGGAAGATGCCCAAATATACCCATTGCATACCCAGGGCTAACTGCAAGAGGTGGAACAACCACATTACGCCCACGAAAATCAGTGCCGGCCGAAGGGCTTGATTCCAATTCATGATCGATGGCTTGGACGGGAGTTATTAAGAGTATTTGCGTTTGACGAGACGAATGAAATTTTTCGCAATATTCCTTCTCTCCGCTGCTGTCCAGTCAAAATTTTCAATGGGTCCATACGCTAATAACTCCTGAGCCTCCTCAAAAGTTTGACAATCATTGAGTTCTTTAACCGTTGTTTGAAAGCTCTCAGCGTTTCCATCAAACAGTTCGTTTTGTGTGAAGATGCGTTCATTGAGTCCCATGGCGGACCAGATATCCGTAATCGGCAATCGGCTGAGCCGCTCGCTGAGTTCGCTTGACTCTTTGATCTGGAAGAGTTCCTTTACATCCTGAGAGTAAGAGTCAGAAGTAGAATCTTTACCGGCCGTCGGTTTGGGTGGAGCGCTTTTTTCTTTTGGCTCTTCTTTTACCTCAGATGATTCCACGACTGCGGGTTTCTTTTCCGGTGTAGCTTGAGGGGGAGAAGGAGGCGCCTTTTTCGGTGTCTGCGGTTCAGAGGGACTGGGCTTTGGCGCAGGAGACTCAGTTTTTGGAGTACTTTCTGATTCTTTTTCAGCGAATTGTTCGTCTTCAAATTCGAAGAGGGTATTTTTTCCCGGATGTTCTCCTTCTTCCTCAGCAGAAGATCTCGGGCTGTCAATCTGATACAAGGCATTATAGGCCTTTTGCAATTCTGCAGTAAAAAAATTGTGATCGAGGGGGTGTAGATCTTGTTCGGGATCTAAACTTTCCAGCCGGTGAAGGATTTTCTCGAGGGGTTTTTTTATATTGTGGATATTCATAGGGTAATCTTATGGTTTTGTTTAAGGTGTTGCTTGCACATAATCAAAAGGTTGTACAAATATACAGCTTTTCTAAAACAAACACGAAGTATGTTTTTAGAACCTTTCTTTAAAGGACAACGATGCGGATGGATTGAAGTGATATGTGGATCCATGTTTTCCGGAAAAACGGAAGAGTTGATTCGCCGATTAAAACGCGCTCAAATTGCCGAGCAGGCCGTGCGCGTATTTAAACCCGCACTGGATCAGCGGTATCACGCGGAGCAGGTAGTTTCGCACGATGAGCGGGCGTTTCAGGCCGAGCCGATTTCCGATACCTCATACATTCGCACGAAGTCTGAAGATACAGAGGTCGTCGGTTTGGATGAGGCACAATTTTTTGAAAAAGATATTGTAAAAATCTGCCAGCAGTTAGCACTGGATGGGAAGCGCGTGATTGTCGCCGGACTGGACATGGACTATAAGGGAAGGCCTTTCGGTCCCATGCCGGATTTGATGGCAGTGGCGGAGTACGTGACTAAAGTACACGCTATTTGCAGCCATTGCGGCAGTTTAGCGACGCACTCCTATCGCATCGTTGCGGATCGCGACCAGGTGCTGGTGGGAGAGAAAAATGCCTACGAGGCCCGATGCCGCGTCTGCTACGAAATGGGAAATATTCTGAAATTGCCGAAAAGTGGCAGAGATAAACCCAGTCTACCGCCGGAGATTCCGGGCTTGATGTGATGGGGGTGGTAAAATAATTTTATATTTGATTTGTAAATTGACATTAAGCCAGAGAATGAAGGAATTTAAAAAATTCAGCCCCATATTGTGAAGGCCAGAAATATAAAGTTTGGACATTTATAAACCCAAACATGCCTAATGATGGGTTTTTCTTTGAAGAAAGGAAGAAATAATAATGAATACACAAAGGACTATTTTCATCATAGTTTCCATCCTAAATATAGTATTTGGGATGGAAACTTTCGCTCAATCAAACAGTGTAAATGTGCATGGTGGGTATGCATACCAGAATGGGGCAGGCACCAACCTTACAGTATCTTATGACCAAAAAATAAGCGAAGCTTGGTCTTGGAAAATCCAAGCTGGCATCTCTAATACCTATTCAAGGACATTTCATGAAGGTGGAGACTCAAGACCTGAAATCGCATCATTTATGGATATTCGCAGGATGCGAGAACAAGCAGAATTAGTGGATATTTATCTGGATCCGGAATTTGTGGAAGTTTATGAAGGACTGGGATTGGCTCTGATCGAAAAAAGTCCAACAACTTATTCTAACAGGTATTTTGTAAATTTTGGCTTAGATTATCATTACGTCCAAAGATCTAAGTGGTTTTTCAGTGTTGGGTTTGGTGTTGGATTGGGTATTTTCGATAACGTAAGGGTTATTGGAGGTGGAAGCCGTCCATATGGCTCAGAATTTAATGATGTTCTTGAAGGAATTGTCATATTGGAGAACTTTAGAAACTTTTACGATAATCAGCGGATGGTAAAATATTTGTTTTTCAATAATTTGCTTGATCATAAAATAGCTTTTGCTATTACTGAAAGGCTCACGGTTTTCCAATACATGGGTTATAATTACGATTTTATTGCTGCGACAGGGTTAGGCGGAGACCGATTGAATTTAGGGACGGCGGGAGTTATTCATATTAATCTAGGTATTCAAATCAAGCTGTAATTATGATACGTTGTATTTTTATTCTGCTTTTCGTTTTTTTTATGACTGGGGTACTTTTTTGTCAAGATAATAGTATATCTATCTCCACTGGTTATGTGAATAAAGGCTATTTGAATACTACCGGCCATGGGTTTAATGTTTCAGCTGCCTACAGCTATCAGCCGGAAGATTCCTGGCGCTTTCGAGTTCAACTCTTACATTCCAATAGTTATAGTACCAATTATCAACCTCCATTTACCCCAGAAGATATCGTTGATGTGGCTACAATTATGCGGGTAACAGACTTTCCAGAAGATGGGTCTGGACAAGAATTACACCCTGTTTTTTTTCAGACAGACTTTTATTTGAATCAGGATGCTATTGTTCAGCTTCAAGCGTCGCCTGAATATGGGCATGATCGGGCTGTTTTTTTTATTGCAGATTATCCCTTGCTTCAAAATAGGGCGCTAAATCTGCGTCTTGGCGCAGGTACAGGTGTAGGCTTTGCTATGAGACAGGAGCGCATGCTCTCCTTTTCAGAAGATGTTTTTTTCCTTTTCTTCGAAAATGAGTTTTTTTACGAGGTTTTCCACACTGTCCGCTACTTTTACTGGGGCGGGTATTTAGACGCTCAAATTCAATATGAACTCAAAGAAAACACCCACTTCTTTGCTCGAGCCGCTTATTTTTGTGAAATGCCCCGAGTTTTTGATGTGGGAGCGAGAAAAGCTGGGGCGCTGAATGTGAATGTGGGATTGGAATTTGCGTTTTGAAATATGGACAGGGCTGTAGATCTTGCTTTTAATACATAGAAGATCAAACATGGTTTGAAAAATGAGGTTCGCAAGAGATACTGTCGCTTTTTTTCTATCTAATTTCTATAAAAATCGCATACCTATGAAAACCAATCTAATATGCAGCATTTTCTTCATTTGCTTTGCGTTTTTACAGGCTCAGGATGAAACGGTCCAACTTGATTTTGTGGGAGCTGAGCCCGTTTGGCAGCATGTGATTTCTGATACAACCTTCGAAGAAATTTCAGGTCAATCTTTTTGGACAAAACATTCGTCTCTATCTTTGAATATCATAGAGAGAAAGTTGGACGATCTATATATATTGGCAAGTTCCAAAACCCCTCGTCAGTTTTCGGATTTCTATGGCTTTGTTTTAGATAAAATAGACATTCATTCTGGAGAAGTCTTGTGGAAGCATCACAATACGCAGTATAATGGAGGGAATCAAGATTTTTATAACCGAATCCATTTTACTTCCGAGGGGAATTTAGATTTAATAGGAGTAGAACCCTATCAAATGGATGGTGAAGGAGGTAATTGGAGTTTAGGAGCTTATCATTCCCAGTCCATTCGAAAAGTTATAAGCCATCAAGAAGGAGAAATGTTGGAGTCCATCCAGGATCAAGAGAAAATAAATGAGATAAAAGTACCAAGTTTGTATTTTCATCAATTCTCTCTTTTTCCTGACTCCCTCTACTTGACAGCTACTATGGTCGGTGAGGACTCTGGCCCACCGGGTGCACCTGATTACAATTATGGAGTTTCTTATCAACTTCGCAATAAAGATTTAGCTGTTATTGATACGATAAGGCTACTGTTTGACTTTGAAGATTTAGGCCCTTTTTCCATTGATCAAGGTCCCTTTCTAAATAGATTAAATGACGAAACCTTAGTTTCTTTAGCTTTCAGAGATCGTTATGATTCCTGGGATAATATGGGGCAGCAGTTGATGTGGACTGATCTATCGGATCCATATGACCTAAAAACCAAACGAATCATAGACCTAAAGGATTTTGTTCCAAATTCAAAAGAGAGTTTCCTCCTATTGAGTTTCACTTGTCTTAATAATACGATCTTTTTAAGTCACCGATATCCCAACTTTGACATCCAGGAAAATGTAGCCTATATTCTTTGGCTGTCAGCTCAAGGTGAAGTGAAGACTTTTATTGAGGCTCCTTATCATGAAGATCATCTATATCAGTATTCGGATATATTTTATGCTTCAGAGGATTATGCTTATTTATTCGCCTTCCCATCTCATACTGGGAGGATGGGCTATGATATTATCAAAATTGAAGATGGGGTAGATACTCTTGATTACATTTCTTCAATTTCAGTTGCTAATGAGGGAGTGGAATTTTCGATTGCTGCGCATTCTGTGTATGATGATGGAAATGTTGTATTTGGAGGCTTGGTAAAACAATCGGGTCAAGCGAGTAAGACCTCGGACCAGTTATTTTGTTTTCGTGCTGAAGATTTAGGTATGGAGTTAAACCCTGTCTCAAGTGTAGAGTTTCAAAAAAGTCCTGAATTGAAAACATATCCGAATCCATTTTCGAATAAGATAACGTTGGATTGCCCAGATTGTGGCTATGAGGGAAGTATCAAGATTTTAAATTCCCTGGGGCAAGAGGTTATGAACAAAAGATGGATAGGAAGGGGGACTGTTTTGGACTTAAATCAATTGGCTGATGGTATGTATATTGCTCAAATCATCAATGCCGAGCAAAGAATCATGGCTTCACAAATGATCATTAAAACGCACTGATTTAATGAAGTGGAAACTTTGAGTTGATTCGCGAGGATGACAAATAGGTTTTTCCAGATGTCGGATTTTAATTTTATTCGATGTCAAAACGCTGCTATTCATTACCTGTTTTCACACCGCTATTTTCTGTAGGGTTGAGATTGAAAATACAAGAATATGTGACGGACTGAAAAAAGTGAGTTGAATTAAACGGATTTCCGGTTTTTTCTCTTTGAGTTCGCGTCAGCGATGCGAAACTGTGCCCGCAGGGCAGCCGCGGTCTCGCTAAGGAGACCAGCGGCCGAGCGAATAGAGAGCAGTGAAGCGTAGCGCCCCCGAGGTCCGCCGGCTGGCGGATCCTCGGGGGGACGCCCAAAACATTATACTTTAGCCTAAAAGAGCGTATGGGATTCGGCTCAATCAAATGGGTTTGGCAGTAAGGAGCATTTATTTTACCTTTAGGCCTTTCTACATCAGATCTAACCAAGCATGTCAAGACCGATTCGAAAAGCACTTATTTC
>JAWLFI010000084.1:0-11186 GCA_041685645.1 Saprospiraceae bacterium
GCAGTCGAAGGGGAACGATGAAAGATGTGGGTGTGCCCAGCGCGCATGCCTATTTTTCTGAATTAAGATGTATTGGATGAAAGGATGGACAGGGTTGTGACTATGTTTTTGAGAGGTGGTGGTTTTTTTATTGTCCTTTCATTGCGTAATGTTTCCTTTCGTGTAATATTGGTATGCGCTTGAGGAATAGAGAGGCAAACTATTCGTGTGCCCGGACCAAAAACCTCTTTAAATAGTTGCCCTTTGGTTTATAAAAACATACTTTTGTGTCAAGTTGTAAACCATAATTATGGTTTCTGACCAAAAACCGTAAAATTGATTGCTGTGAGAGAAGTATTTGGTAAAAGATTGAAGAGTGCACGAATGCGCGTGGGCCTGTCGCAAGGTGAATTGGTGGGGCGTATAAATCGCATGGTTTCAAAAAATGCGATTTCCAAGTACGAGCGGGGCAAAATGATGGCCGACTCAAAGGTGTTGATTGAACTTGCTCGTGCTCTTGATGTGAAGGTGGATTACTTTTTCCGGCCATTTACAATTGAAATCTCACAAATTGAATTTCGCAAGAAGCGAAAACTAAGGAAAAGCGACCTAAATAGCATTAAAGAACGCGTTTCCGACAAGATTGAGAGATACCTTGAAATAGAGCAGTTCCTGAATATTACCTCCTCCTTCACCAACCCCTTGGCTCATCTGAATATTAAGGATGGGAAAGATGTAGAGCTGGCTGTAAACACCCTTCTTGATGATTGGAACTGGGGTATTAATGCCCTTCCTAATATTGTTGAAATGTTAGAGGATAAAGAAGTAAAGGTATTAGAAATTGATGCTCCCCCTGAGTTTGACGGGTTTTCCGGATGGGCCAATGAGAAAATTCCAATTATCGTGATCAATAATTCCTTTAGCATCGAGCGGAAAAGACTAACTGCATTGCATGAATTAGCTCACTTGGTTCTGCAATTTGACGAATCCCTGGACAAGAAGAAACTCGAAAAGCTGTGTTTTCGATTTGCTGGAGCTATGTTGATTCCGGCAGAAACTTTCAAAATGGAGTTGGGTGAGAAGCGTTCTCAAATTTCGGAAGGTGAGCTCATTTCAATTAAAGAAACCTATGGGATGTCTATTCAGGCCATTATGGCTCGTGCACGAGATCTCGATATTATCTCTTCTCCCGTGTACATTAACTTCAGAAAAAGAATTAGTCGAAACAGAGAAGAAAAAGGCCTGGGTAATTACTTAGGAAAGGAACGCTCTGATCGGTTTATACAGTTGATATATCGCGCAGCTGCAGAAGAAATCATTTCCATGAGCAAAGCAGCTAACCTCGCCAATCAAAAACTGTCTACCTTTCGCAAAGACTTTATGGTAGTATGAAGCTAATTTTCAACGATGCAAATATATTAATTGACCTTATCCTACTTGAGCTGTTACCCCCCTTTTTTGACCTTCAATTAGAATGCCATACGACTTCTATTATTCTTGATGAGCTCCATGAGGATCAACTTGGGCAACTTTCGCCATTTATTGAAGACAAGTTATTATTGGTACACGAACTAAAAGAAACTGAATTGGAACAGATCATGCATTTGCGAAACCAGAGGCCATCGCTTTCAGAGCAAGATTGTTCAGCTTTGTATAAAGCACAGGTTCTTTCGGGGACACTTCTGACCAGCGACAATTCACTTCGTAAAGCTGCTATATCAAAACGAGTCGAAGTTCATGGTCACCTATGGGTTTTTGATCGGATGGTAGAGTCAGAAACGATCATGCCAAAGATGGCATCAAATAAACTCAAAGATCTTTGCTCTTCCATAAACCCGAAGTTAGGCCTTCCAAAGAGTGAGTGCGACAGGCGTCACAAAGAGTGGAACTCGCGAAAAGCATAGTAGCCACGCCAGTTCCTAATCCGGCTCAAATCCAAGAATCAAGTTAAAGGTACCGTACTCATCCCAGCTGGCGCCCCGAGCGGTTTCGCCGGGCTTATCAAAGCCTAAACCGTAATCAAATCCGAGCAAACCAAACATGGGTAAAAAGACGCGTAAGCCAAGACCGGCCGATCTGCGCAATTCAAAGGGATTGTAGTTATCCAATCCATCCCATGCATTGACGCCTTGTACAAATCCCAGCACAAAAATCGTGGCACTGGGGTTGAGAGATACCGGATAGCGCAATTCCATGGTAAATTTATTAAATACCGTCGCTGTCCCAGCAGTTCTCAGGGTTGCTCCGGCGCCCTGATTGACTTCGAGGTCTGTAATTTCGTATCCTCTACTACTGATGATATCTACACCTGCAATTCCAATCTGCTGATTGTTGAGTCCGTTACCCCCCACCAAATAGCGCTCGAAAGGAGATAAGCCCACGCGCTGATTATAGAAACCGAGAATTCCAACTTTGGCGTTGGCGCGGAAGACCAATTTTCCGACCATGGTTTGGTACCAATCCAAATCGAGTCTCCACTTGTGATACTCCACCCATCGAAAGCGGTCCTGAATAGAAATATCGTCGTAATAGTCATTACTTCGCAAAGCGGAGTAAGGTGGCGTCAATTTTGCTGTCAAGGAAACCTCAGAGCCTCGGGTGGGAAATATGGGCTCGTTAATACTCGTTCGGGCTATTTTTAGCTCTAAGGCGACATTGTTATAGGTTCCATCGCTGACATTCACCCCATTGAATCGGAATTGATTGGGATAATTGTTGAGGAAATAGTTTTCATAACTCAGTGTCGCATTCACGAGAAAGTTGTCATCCGGCCAACGGAGTCGGGTTCCCACGCCGGCAAAGGCCCGGGCAATGGAGAGATAACCTTGCGACTCAAAAGCCTGATCCAGTCGATTGATTCTCGTATAAGCTCCTCCAACATTTAGAGAAGTAGGTCGCTTGCCACCGAGCCAGGGTTCAGTGAAGGAGGCGTTATAGGATTGGAAAAACCGCCCATTAGTTTGTGCTCGCAAGGAGAGGCGTTGGCCATCGCCTACGGGCACGGGTTTCCATGCGCTACCGTCAGAGATATTCCGCAAGGAAAAGTTGTTAAAGGTAACCCCGAGGGTCAAAATGAGACCACTAAATCCACCCCAGCCCGCAGAGAGTTCGAGTTGATCGGAAGGTCGTTCTGTGAGGTCGTATTCTATATCCACGGTATATCGCTCGGGATTGACCGGTGTGTTGATGCCGAGTTGCTCGGGATCGAAATAGCCTAAGTTGGTGATTTCACGTTGCGATCGAATGATGTCGGAACGGGAGAATTTTTTTCCGGGCAGGGTTCTCAGCTCTCTCCGGATGACATGCTCATGGGTGCGATCATTGCCGGAAATTTTCACTCGCTCAATGGTCGCCTGTGGGCCTTCAAAAATTCTCATCTGAATATCGATGGAATCTTTTTCGATAGCCACTTCAACGGGATCAACCCGGAAAAAGAGATAGCCATCATCCATGTATAAAGCGGAAACATCTCTGCCGTCCATACTAAAAGTCAGCCTTTCGTTGAGCTTGTCCAGATCGTACACATCCCCTTTCTCAATGGCCAACACATTGGTGAGCACTTCATCTGAATACAGGGTGTTGCCTTTCCAATCGATATTTCTAAAGAAATACTGCTTGCCTTCAAAAATGTCTATTTTGATAATGAGGTGACCGTCTTCATTGCGCCATATGGAGTCACCCAATATTTGCATATCTCTATATCCCTGACTATTGTAGTAATCTACGATGGCCTCTTTATCCTCCTCGTAATCTTTTTTATACAGCCGAGATTTGGCAAACAGACGACTTTTTTTACGCGTGTTTTTCATCTTCCCGCGCAATTTTCTCGATTTGATATTCTCGTTGCCGGTAAATCGAATGTCTTTGATTTTTACACGGTCGTTTCTCTCTACATCGATTTCGAGTTGCACGGCATCTTTCAAGACTGGATCGGGCAAGGTTTTGATGTTGACTTCCGCATCTAAATACCCTTTGTCCGCAAATAGTCGATGAATGCCATTTTGAATATTATTCAGCGTATTGTCTGTCACGATGCTGCCCTTACTGAGGTATCGCTTAACGATGTCGTTCATATCGTCGTGATACTTTTTCTTGACATTGGTATAGTTGTGTCTCGCATAGCGCGGGCGTTCCTCTACTTTGATGCGGAGGAATGCCACTTCGCCAAGCAGGCGGTCAACAAATACTTCCACATCTACAAATAAGTTGAGATCCCAAAGGGTGGTGATGGCCTCGTTGATTTTTTGTCCCGGTATAGAAATGACATCCCCGACGCGTAGGCCGGAAACTGCTTTTAGAGCTTCTTCGTCACTATTTATCGCACCTTCAAACTCAATACCTCCGATTTCGTATTTTTTCGGGTTGGAGTATTGGATGGTACTATCTGCATTTTGCGCCTGCACACCGGCACCGAACAGGAGCAGGCAAAGGATAAAGCAGAATGCGTTTTTCGTCGCTTGAATCATATACAAAATATCTAAGGTTCTATTGAGAGGGAACGCGTCAAAGGTAATGCTGTTGCCCGACAAACTCAAAAAATAAGATTACGGACTGAGTTGCTCGCTAATTTTTCCAAATCGGCGTTCTCTCTTTTGAAAATCGATAATGGCTGTGTAGAAGTGTTCTTTGCGAAATTCCGGCCAAAAAATCGGTGTGAAGTAGAGCTCTGCATAGGCCAACTGCCAAAGGAGGAAGTTGCTAATTCGACTCTCACCGCTGGTTCGAATCATGAGTTCGGGATCGGGATAATTTTTCGTGGACAAATGTTGTTCAAATAAACCTTCATCGATGTCTTCCGGGTCGAGTCCATCTTCTTGAGCTTCCCGGGCGATGGATTGAGTCGCTTGCAAAATATCCCAGCGCGCACTGTAGTTGAGCGCCAGAATCAAGGTCATTCTATCGTTATCTTTGGTATCTTCAATGCCCTTTTCAAGGGCAAGTCTGCTTTTTGTCGGCAACTGGGCAAGGTCGCCAATGGCTTCCAGGCGAATATTATTTTTTTTGAGCGTTTTCATTTCGGATTTGACCGTCTCTACGAGTAGAGCCATCAATGCCCTCACTTCCAGGGCCGGTCGGTTCCAGTTTTCTGTGGAGAAGGCGTAGAGCGTAAGGTGAGAAATGCCTAATTCCGCCGCCGCTTCAGTGACTGCGCGAACGGCTTTGACCCCGTTTTTATGTCCGAAAACGCGGGGTCGGCCCCGTTCTTTGGCCCACCGTCCGTTGCCATCCATGATAATAGCTACGTGTTCAGGGAGATGCTGGTCATCAATCTGTTCTTTCAGCGACTGTACTCTTGCTTTTGAGCTTTCTTTGACTTTCACCTCCATGGTGTTTGCTTGTTTTTTGCCTTAGCAACCGCTAAAGTATAAAATTTGTATGAGGAAAAGGGGCTTATCGCCCAGCAAGTCATTTTTATCACTACATATTATTAATGAAAAATGGCTTTGGAATATTGCAGAAGTGGCAAGGGAGGACCAAAAATAACGGAGATAGTACAGCGCCTCCCTTACTGAGTATATGCAAACCGGGGAGACGGAAGGCCACATCACAAAGTAACGTTTTGATTACTCCCCGAATATACCAGAACACGCTGCGGCCCGCGTGAGGTGCCTGGAGGGCGCACCGCCACAGGTGGTGCGGTGCGATGTAGAGGCGCGATGCATCGCGCCTCTCGAGTACGGTACCCCGGAAGGGACCGACCCTCCCCGGATCCGGGGAGGGTCACGCCCAAAAAAGAAAAAGGAGAAAAATGCGATAGAAGGCCCATTATTTTGGGAAGGGCAATTTTCTTTTTATATTGACATGGAAAATAAAAAGATATGAAAAAGCGAGATTTTTTGAAGGTGAGTAGCACGGTGGCGGTAGGATCTATGGTTTTGCCATTAATTTCTTGTGGAAAAGAAGAAAAAGCTGCGGAAGGAGCGGCTAAATCGGTGAGTGAAGTGGGATTTGAGTTGCCCGATTTGCCCTACGATTATGATGCTCTTGCGCCGGCGATAGACGAACAGACGATGAGAATTCACCACGGGAAGCACCATGCGGGCTACGTGAAAAAACTCAATGCGGCCTTGAAAGAAGCGGGTGATATGAAGGCGGAGAGTCTGGAAGAACTACTGATGGAAATTGGTCCGGAGGATACTGCGCTGCGCAACAATGGAGGTGGACACTATAATCACAGTTTGTTTTGGAAAACTTTGAGCCCAAATGGTGGAGGACAGCCCACCGGTGATGTGGCAGATGCCATTACGAGTGATTTTGGTTCTTTTGAGGCCTTTAGAGATGAATTTACGGCGGCTGCGGGTCTGTTTGGCTCCGGCTGGGCGTGGTTATGCGTGAATGACCTTGGAAAACTCATGGTGACCTCCACGCCGAATCAAGACAATCCACTGATGAAAAATATTGTGGAGGATACGGCGCAACCGATTTTGGGATTGGATGTGTGGGAACACGCGTATTATCTCAATTACCAAAACCGCAGAGGAGATTACATCGAGAAGTTTTATAGTCTCATTGACTGGAAGGCAGTAGAACAAAATATGAAGGCTGCGGGATAAGGATCGGCAGCTGGGAGAATCTGATTGGAGATAATAGTTTCCTATTTATCATTGTAATCTAAGGCGCTTTGCTGCAATTATTTAAGAGTAATCACTTTCTCAATACCCTGCTGCTGTTGCCCATAGCGCTGGCGCTTCACGCATCTATTTATATCTATGGTCAGGAGGTGGAGGCCACGGATTGTGGTATTATGGGATTTTATTTATTGGATGATTGGACCCCGACCTATTTTTGGCATTGGATACTAGCGAGTGGAGTCGTTTTTTTTCAAGCGGTTTTTATCAATCGATTATCCATTATTCATCGCCTGAATAATGAAGTCAATATTTTGCCCGG
The DNA here is from genome assembly GCA_041685645.1 of Saprospiraceae bacterium. Taxonomy (GTDB): domain Bacteria; phylum Bacteroidota; class Bacteroidia; order Chitinophagales; family Saprospiraceae; genus JAWLFI01. The sequence continues at coordinate 6,871 of JAWLFI010000084.1, forward strand.
TTTGCTTTGGATTTTGTGGTCTGCGTTTCATCCGGGAATGATGGGCCTCCAGGCCAACAGTCTGGCTCTGTTGTTTATTTTGCCGGGTATGAGTCAGTTGATGAAGTGCTACAAAAACAGGCGATCGGCGCTTTACTTGTTCAATGCCGGCTTTTTCTTCTCTTTGAGTTCCCTTTTGTTTTTTCCCGTGTCCTGGTTGATTCTGTTTGGGTTTTTGGCGATGTTCACCATGGGAAGTGTGCGCTTTCCCGAGCCGCAGCAATTTTTGGTGGGCTTGATCACCCCGTATCTCCTATCTTTTTTTAGTGTGTATTATTTTGAAAGTGCTCAGGAATTTGTGTTTTTGCAGTGGGAACAACAAGAGATTTTGGGCGTGTTCGAGCCCTGGGATTTGGTTCGCAATGAATACATTTCCGGTTCTATTTTTGTCCTGTTCAGCCTCATTGCCTTAGTGAACCTACAATTTTATCAAGCCAAGAAAGAGATTTTTGCTCAGCGGAAAGTGAGTCTGCTCTTTGTGTATTTGCTTTTTGGCTTTTTGGGCGTCATCTTCCTGAGTGAATTTGACCTCAACTACCTTTTAATTATCCTTTGGCCGCTGACCATCCTCCTGTCTGACAATTTGTATCAGATGAAAAACCCCCTGGCCCCGGAGTTGTTTTTGTGGTTATTAATTGCTTACAGCTTTTTCATGCAATATCAGACCCTTTTTTAAGGAAAACCTTACCTTCGCGATCAAATCAATAGAGGCTTAAATTATGAAATTTGGTGTAGTCGTTTTTCCCGGATCCAATTGCGATGATGACATGGTACATGTTCTGGGCACGGTCATGGGGCAAAAAGTAGAGAAAATTTGGCACAAAGAAACCGAACTGAAGGGCTGGGATTCAGAGGACTGCATCGTACTGCCCGGTGGGTTCTCCTATGGTGATTACCTGCGTGCGGGAGCCATTGCCAGTCAGTCTCCTATTATTGGAGCTGTGCGGGCTTTTGCCGAGTCTGGCGGTCGCGTCCTGGGCATTTGCAATGGTTTTCAGATTCTATGTGAAATGGGCTTGTTGCCCGGCGTCCTTCTGCGCAATCGGGATCAAAAGTTTATCAGTAAGAGCGTGTATCTCCGGGTAGAGTCCAGCGACTCTTTATTGACCCGAAAGGCTCGTAAGGGCGATGTGCTCCGCATGCCGGTAGCTCATGCCGAAGGTCGGTATTATGCACCGGCTTCCGATTTAAAACAATTGCGCGAGCTCAATCATATTCTGTTTACCTATTCCGATGCTGAAGGAACGCTGAATGAGGAGTCGAATATCAATGGCTCGCTGGAGCATATAGCCGGAATTCGGAATGCTGAAGGCAATGTCATCGGTATGATGCCTCATCCGGAGCGGGCTTCCGAGCTACTGCTTGGGTCTGAGGATGGCAAAGTTTTATTTGAATCTCTGCTGGCACAAGTGTAATTTTTAAAAATTTCAGCGAAATCCGAATGCACTAAGGTTTGAAATTATGGCGTTACTCTAAAAAATATAGCACATGACTAAATATTTCTTACTCCTCTTGGCATTTGTATTTGGAGGCACATCTAGTGTGAAGGCGCAGATGTTCGACCCTATCGAGTTAGAGGTAAAGAGTATCCAGACCGGAGAACTGAGTTATGATCTAATATTTATTGCAGAAATTGAGCCCGGTTGGAGCACTTACAGTCAAAAACTGAGCGAGGAAGACCAGGCCATGGGGCCCTTTCCTACTGAAATCAGCTATGAAACTTCGGGGTTGACTTTTAGCAGCGAAAAAGCTGAGGAATGTGGAGGTCTCGAGACAAAATACGACGAGGTCTTTGAAATGGACTTAACCAAGTTTTTTGATCGAGCGGTGTTTATTCATAGCGTAAAATTATCCGAACCATTGGATGCGCCCATCGAGGGCTTTGTGACGATGATGTGTTGCGATGAAACGAAATGTTTGCCACCCACAGACTACGAATTTAGTATTGACTTAAGCCAGAGCATAAAGCGTTCCGACTACGATAAGAAGGCCGTTTGTGAAGGGAAGGGCATGGGGCAAGTAGAGCCCGCCAATGAAACTTCGGGTGATATTGCGTCGACGAAAGAAGGAGAAGAAGGAGAAGAAGGAGAGAAAGAAGAAGTAGAGGAAGAAGAAATGAATATTTCTTTTGGGGAAGAGGACGACATGGGCATGGAAGATCCCTTGCAGTGGCAGTTTGATATCAGCACAGATGGAGAGAATTACCTCTTGACAGCATTCGCAGAGGTACAGGACGGCTGGAAAGTTTATGGTCATCATACCCATGGCTATGAAGGTCCAATCATCACCAAATTATTCTTTGATACGCTTGTAGGAGCAGATACAGTGGGTAAGAGCCGGTTAGTTTCAGAGGAAAAAAAAACGGCATATGATCCCTTTTTTGAATTAGAACTCACTTCGGTTTCCGGTGATTTTCGCCTGGAACAAGAGCTTTCCATTCAGTCCTCCAGTCCGCGCGTAGAAGGTTATGCAGAATTTCAAGCCTGCGACAGCATACAGTGTTTGCCACCGACCACTGTTCCTTTTGTCATCGATTTTGATGCCATGGTGGCCTACAATCCGGAATCCGATGAACGCAATTTCACGACCCGGGGAGAAGGTACTCCAGCCTATGCACAATTCGATTATTCTCAAGCGCGCTCCGATTGTTTGGACGATGGAAACACCGCCACAGAGGAAGATGAAAATAGCCAGAGCTTCTTATGGATTTTCTTCGCCGGATTTCTCGGTGGATTTGTCGCCCTACTCACGCCCTGCGTATTTCCCATGATTCCCCTGACAGTGAGCTTTTTTACCAAAAGTTCTAAGGATCGGGCCAGTGGCATCCGCAATGCGCTGATTTATGGCTTCTCCATCATTTTGATTTACGTGACCTTAGGCCTCTTAGTGACTAGTATTTTCGGTGCCGATGCACTCAATTTGCTTTCTACCAATGCCTGGTTTAACATTTTCTTCTTTGTCCTCTTCATCGTTTTTGCACTGTCCTTCTTCGGGCTGTTTGAGATCACATTGCCCAGTTCCTGGGCCAATTCTGCTGACCGGGCGGCCGACAAAGGCGGTTTGATCGGCATCTTTTTCATGGCGTTCACCCTATCCTTGGTTTCCTTTTCTTGTACGGGCCCCATCATTGGTACTTTATTGGTCGAAACCGCGACGGGAAGCGGAGGTACTATCTTTGGCACTATTCCCGCCGGGCCACTGGTCGGCATGCTGGGGTTCTCAGTTGCCCTTGCTTTGCCTTTCGGCCTATTTGCCGCTTTTCCTTCCTGGCTCAATTCCCTGCCGCAGTCCGGAAGTTGGATGAATACCGTCAAAGTTGTTTTGGGTTTTGCCGAAGTCGCTTTAGCGTTTAAATTTTTATCCGTGGCGGATCTGACCATGGGCTGGAAATTTTTGCCCTACGAGTTGTTCATCGCCGTTTGGTTACTGTGTGCTGTCGGTATCGCCGCCTATTTCTTTGGTTGGGTCAAATTTCCCCTGGACTACACCAAGCCCAAAATGACCAAATGGCGTGCCGGGTGGGGTACCTTATTTCTGATTATCGGAGGGTATATCGCCACCGGATTCACCTTTAGCGAAAGAGACCAGGCCTTTGTGACTCCGGCGCTGTTGAGCGGCCTGGCGCCTCCTGCCGGACACTCTTATATTTATCCCAATGAATGCCCCTTAAACCTGGAGTGCATCAAGGATTTTCAGAGCGGGCTGGAATTGGCAAAGGTCAGGGATATGCCGATTTTACTGGATTTCACCGGCCACGGCTGTGTGAATTGCCGAAAAATGGAGGATCTCGTCTGGGGCGATGAAGCGGTGTACGATATCATCGATAAAAAGTACATTTTGGTTTCCCTCTATGTGGATGAGCGCACCGCCTTGGATAGTCCTTATGTCTCCTCCTTTGATGGTCGCACCAAGCGTACGATTGGCAATAAGTGGAGCGATTTCCAGAGCATACATTTCAAGCGAAATTCTCAGCCATACTACGTTTTAATGGCTCCCGATGGCACCATTCTCAATGAGCCCGTGGCCTATTTACCGGATGTAGATAAATTCAAAACCTTTTTGCAGTGCGGTTTAGAAAAATACGCCAAATTGCAATAGCGGCCCCTTTTTTTATAGGTTTTTAATAATGTTTTGGGCGTGCCCCCTCGCTCGCCCTGCGGTCGGCTCGGGGTCGGTCCCCTCCGGAGTTCCGTGCTCGAGAGGCGTAAAGTTTTACGCCTCTACTTCGCACCGCACCACCTGCGGCGGTGCGCCCTCCGGGCACCTCACGCTTGCGG